>MHGM01000105.1:3698-5976 GCA_001805565.1 Omnitrophica WOR_2 bacterium RIFCSPHIGHO2_01_FULL_52_10 | reverse complement strand
GATGCGCAGGATCCGGGCCGGAAGGAATAGGCCGCATATAGCAATCATAAGCCGCGTTTGCTGTGCATTTGGTTTTATCAGCCGTGTTGGGGCCGCCGAATCCTATCATATATTGGGTATCATTAGAGCCGTCCATGATAAGTGTATCTCCCCCGGCCACCTTGGTTGGATTGTTCCCTTGCGGGGCAATTGCCCAAAAAGGATGAGAAAGCGCACAGTCCCGGTTGGTCCCGGTTCCCGGATAGGGCGCATCGGCCAAACCCGTACACTGGGTGGCTGTTCCCCCATCGACCCGTACATAATAGGTCGCGCTGTAAGCGGGAGAAATAATAAGGAAAGCTAATCCCATCACAGCGACAAGACTCAAAAATCCGTGTTTTAACATATGTTGGTTCATCTTCTTCTACCTTTTATCCCCCCCCCACTGTTTCGTTCTGAATCATTTGACATTACAAAACGAAACATTACGCGGGGGTTATTGTCGGCTAGATTAGCCGACAATAAAAAACCTATTCTCTGTTACTTCACACAAAGAATAGGTTAGCAGTGTCCATGGCTACTTCATTTCTGTTGGCAACTGGCTGCCCTGTGCCTTGCGGCCGAGGGCCCTATAGCTTTGTGTCCCACCCTTTCGAGTGGTTTACCTTTACGAACAGCCTATTTTTTAGTTCCACGGGAAGTATGCCATGCCGTTTTCATTGTGTCAAGGCCACGACAGCAAAAAAGTTCTTTTGAACCAAAAGCTGTTACTTTTCATCCATTTATAAAGATTTCTCTATTTCAAATAGTTGCGGTCCTGTATTTAGTCGCTATTTTAAACCAATCTCAGCCTTTGATTGTTTGATATCCTGACACAACCAGTGAGTCTCCTTCATCTGCCACCAGGTTAATCTTGGATCATCCCAATAGATATTGGTTTGCGAATTTATATTAAAAAAATTTTTCAAAAACGTCCATCTGTATCCAGGGTATTTGTAACACCAGATTATTTCTGTTGGAAAGATTGTCCGGAATCGTGCCCCTTCCTTATATTGGCGCTGATTAAATTCAGCCTTGGGGCCTTCCATGGCAAGGCGATAATACATTAAAGGCAAATCCACCCCCATGCGGTAGGCAAAATTAAGTGATCCGGAAAACCTTGGGTTGATTTCCAATAAGACATATCCTTGGTCCTTTTTCATCAAATAATCCAAGTCAATGGCTCCGGTCCAGCGTAAGGCCGCGATAAGATGCCGGGTCTGCGCCAATAATTTGGGGTCCGTGACCGAAAAGGCAATGGGCGGCGTGCCGCCCTGCAAGACGTGGCTGTCGGTGCAGAACATATAATGCCCCAGGATCTGGCCCTCATGGGCCACGGCTGATACGCCAAAAAGTTTTCCATCCACAAATTCCTGGATGACCGGCCATTGGCCTTCGAAAGGCTCCGCGCGGAACAGATCGACCAATTCCCGTTGGTTGTTGACACGAAAAACCCCTTTGCTGGCCCTGCTATTGGGAATTTTGACCATAGCAGGGTAAATTTTTTCCTTCGAAAGTTCCAGGACCTCTTTGAGATCGGCAGGAAAGTACGTTTTAGGGATCGGAATCTCATTCGCAATGGCAAAAGCGTACGTTTTTGTTTTGTTGGCGGCGATCGCGAACACTTCCAGCGGCGGCAGTAAAAGCCGAATATGTTGATCCAATGCTGCCCGGTTTTTTACGCAATACTGCGCGCAGTAATCGCTGATGGGAATAAGAACGTCAAAATGGTTCTTTTTAACAAAGTCCAGGAGGAAATTTGTGTAGGGAGCTTCATCCTTTTCTGAAGGGGAAAGAATTTGTCCACGGCAATATTTTGAGTGGGCCACGGCCAGATTAGGGTCTTGGTCGATCAGATACACCTCATGCCCGGCGCGTCCCAAACTCTGGATACACGCCAAAGAAGCCTGCCAAGCCCCGGAGGTGGTAAGGATCTTCATGGTTTTTTGCTAATTGTGCGCAATCGTGATTTCCTTGATCTTCATCGACCCCTGATAGTAATTTTCATGCGGATCGCCAATAACAAAATAATCTTTATGATGCTCATCCGCGTTCCAGACTTTTTTCAGGTCTATGGAGGCGCGTTTTAACAGTTCTCCAGTATCCGAAAGCACGCTCAGGATGTATTCCTTCCGAGTCTTTTCGACCTCGATCCGATACCACGCACCCAGCTTGTATCTCGTGCCATTGACCCAATTTTTTTGCCACTTGTTTTGTTCGCCGGCGTAGGACATGAGTTTATTGTCACGGTCGAAATAGA
>MHGM01000105.1:3477-3619 GCA_001805565.1 Omnitrophica WOR_2 bacterium RIFCSPHIGHO2_01_FULL_52_10 | reverse complement strand
CCAGGTGTTGGTGTGGTGACCGGTGGGCGGCGTGTCCGTGATGGCGATCAGATAGCAGCCGTTCTCGTTTTTCGGCCCTTCCGCATATTCGGGATCTTGTGCCAGACCGGAAATATTTTCCAGGCCATAATTGATGTCTCCG
>MHGM01000105.1:2823-3410 GCA_001805565.1 Omnitrophica WOR_2 bacterium RIFCSPHIGHO2_01_FULL_52_10 | reverse complement strand
AGCTGTCGGATTTTTGCCAGGCGTATCCAGATTCTCCATCGATCACGAAAGTCCCGTTACGGTATAATTCGAACGTCAACTGGCCGTCCGTCCCGAAGTTTTTCCCAGATACGGCTTTTATCCCTTTTGCAAAATCCTCGGTGACCTGCCGCCTTTTATGCGTCCATTGCCGCGTAGTCGCCAGCGTGTTTTCGGCGATTTCCCGGACGTTAACGTCTTTAAGTTTCTTGGCGGTTTTGCGCAACCCCTCCCATGAAAAGGTAACAAGACCTATCCCCAGGACAAAGCCGACAAGAAAGAAAATTATTTTATCTTTTGTTTTATTTTTCATTTGGAGCAGGCGGTGCTTCAGTTACTGTTTTCTCAAAAATGACTGTTTTATCAAATTCTTCGATTCTTTGGGCGATCGCGTCACGCCGCGCTTTTAAGCGTTCGCCATTCCTTGTGAAGCTCATCATGGATTCGGCGATGGATTTATCAACGGTAAGTATTTTTATGCTTTCGTCAAAAAGTTTCTGATAGGTTTCCACCAACCCGCGTTTTCGAAGTTTTTTGAGTCTCTGGATGAGCAGTTGGATGTATTCATA
>MHGM01000105.1:192-2775 GCA_001805565.1 Omnitrophica WOR_2 bacterium RIFCSPHIGHO2_01_FULL_52_10 | reverse complement strand
TTCTCCGGGATAAAATAAAAGGCCGTTGCCGTTTTGCTCCCATTCTGAATTTTGGGCGTTTTCAAAAGGGTTAACTTTCGGCCACCAGTTGACGCACCAGTACAAAAATCCCTTGATGTCATATTTCCAGCATAGCCAAGGAACGATCCGGTAATCGATCGAATCGAAGTCCATGGCCAAATTGGGGCTTCCGTAGCCGCCCGGACCGGAGATGTACATCCATATTTCTATTCCAAACTTTTGCAGCGCGCGCATTTTTTTTTCATCAAAGTTGTCGATCTGAAAGGTCCAGATATCGATGTCTTTTCCCCATCCCGGATTCTTTTGGGGATCCCAAAAGCCATGATAGCACACCATGTTTTTCAACCCCCGATGGGCCCGGTGGATCAGGGAGCAAATTTTAGCTACCTGGGGGTTCCCGATTTTGCCTTCGTCCCACGTATAAATATAGGTATATGGTAAAAGTTTGTTCAGCCTTAATGTCTCCCCATAGCCGCGGTATTGGGGTAATAACTTGTCTATTTCTTTATCGCTGGCAGGCCAGTTGTTGCCGAGCGTCCCTCCTCTTTTCCCTATCGAAAAATTATTTAAACCGAGAGCGCGATAGCGGTCGACACGGGAAAGCTCTCCTTCGGATGAGGGGTCAACATTCAATATGGGATTTATCCGGTATTTGAGCATGGCGATAATATAATTATTATTGAGGACGTTGAGCCGCATTTGATATGTTTCTTTTGATTCGTTATCTTTTTGCGGATAGCGCTTGAATGTTTCATGACCGTAAAAATCAAAAGCTGTTTTCAGGCTTCCTTCCACGGGTAAAATAAAATTGTACACCTGGACCTGAAGCGGGATTTCTTGCGTTTCCCCGCCGTTGGCCGTAATCAATATCGTGCCTTTATAAACTCCGGCCGCGGTTCCCCTGGGGGTGTAGACGGTGACCCAAAAAGGTTGAACGACCCCCGCGTCAATGTCGGTTTTGCGCGCCGGCATTAAAGGGTCCGGCCACCGGCCGACATATTTGACCGGGTAATAAGGCTTGATCGTCGGGACATAACCGACAACGCGCCAGGTGATGTTTTGCCGGGCGAGCGTTGTCCCTGTTTGTTCATTGATGAGATCGGGAATTTTGAGCGAAACTCCTTCCAGTAAACGACTCTTGGATGTGACAACGATTTGAAACGACTCATATTCATTTTTTGCCAGGGAGATCGCGGCGTCTTTTGTGAAGCTCGGTTTCAGCAAAGTTTTACCGTCCTCAAAGATCCTGTCCAGGCTTGAAGCGGTGAACACATTAAACCCTCCCTTATTGCTGACGGGTAATTTCGCTGCATAACGCCGTGGTTTTTTCTGGATCATTTTGACCTGATGCGCAACCAGGCCGCCCAAACCAGTGACAAGGATCCCCGTTATCAAACCGGCCACTAAAAAGGTCACCTTATGTTTATTACTGCCGGGCATTTGTTATATCCTCATAGATCTGGTTCAACTTTTTACCGATCATGCGCCAATCGTAATTTTCCAAAACGAGCTTTCGCGCGGCGGTCCCCAATGTCTCTCTTTTTTGTTGGTCTTTCAACAGAACGATCACCTGCTGGGCAAATGCCTGGGGTGTGTCCCCAAGGACGATATCGACATCCTTGGTGCAGGCGATGCCCTCGGCCCCCACCGTGGTCGATACAACGGCCTTTTGCATCGACATCGCTTCCAGGATCTTCAGGCGCGTCCCCCCGCCGATGCGGATGGGGACGACAAAGACCTTGGCCCGCTGGATCTAGGTGCGCACGTCATCGACCCGTCCGGTCACAATGATGCGGGGATCTTTCTGGGCCAATTCCTGGACAGCCGCCGAAGGGCTTTTTCCAACGATATAAAATTTTACGTTTGCATTCTGTTCCCAGATCAAGGGCAATACCTCCCGGCAAAAAAAGACCACGGCGTCATCATTGGGAAGCCAGTCCATGGAGCCGGTGAACGTCAGGGCGTCTTCCGAACCGGTGAGCGGAGCGTTTGAGCTCTGGAAAAAATCCACGTTCACGCCGTTGGGGAGGGTGTGGGTCGGCGTCCGGCCGTCGCACAGGCGATCTAAAAGATGCCGGTCATCTTCCGACACGGCGGTACACGCCTGCAGGCCCATAATAAGACGGGATTCCAACCGCTGCATTTTTTTCGCTTGGTTGGTGAAAACTTTTCGTTTCAGAAACGACCGCTCAACATCGCCGCAGCGTTCCAGGATTTTGTATTCTACGTTGTGTTCGTCGAGCACGCAGGGTATTTCTTTAACGTAACGGACATACTGGGCCATGTGAATATGGTCAAAATGGACCACGTTGTAATTTTTCGCCGCTTGCAGGGTCGCAATGGCCTTTGCCATTTCCTTTGAATAGTATTTGGAAACTGAATACGGAAGAGCCGACAGCAGAACAGTGATCGCTTTGCGTAAGGCATCGCTCTTGGGTGCCGGAATCAACGTGACCTCAATGCCCATTTCACGCAATCCCTGGATATGTTGCTCATCCTCACTGTCAAAAGAGAACGTGACAAGGTCAACGGCGTGGTCGCGGCTGATTTGCTTGAGAAGAT
>MHGM01000105.1:0-147 GCA_001805565.1 Omnitrophica WOR_2 bacterium RIFCSPHIGHO2_01_FULL_52_10 | reverse complement strand
TTGGGGCGATGAAAAGAACGCGCATTTTACGTAATAGATTCATAAATTTGCTTATACTGCCGGACCATGGCCGCGGAACTGAATCGATCGCAAACATCTTGATAGGCGCGTTCGGTCAGGTTTTCGCGTCGGGATGGTTCATCGATG
>MHGM01000104.1:5031-5991 GCA_001805565.1 Omnitrophica WOR_2 bacterium RIFCSPHIGHO2_01_FULL_52_10 | reverse complement strand
CGTGTTTAAAAGCTTGACGGTCATTTACGCGGATAGTATAATACCGCAATTCATAAAGGATAAAAAACGATACAAATCATTAAGATAAATATTATTTAGAGAAGAAGGAGGAAACGAAATTGGTTTTGTTGAAGGCAAGAAAAACTGAAGTGATTGAAGGCTTTAAAACGCATTCGAAGGATACGGGCTCTCCGTCCATCCAGGTCGCGTTGTTGACCGAAAGAATCAACTATCTGACGGAACACCTCAAAGTCCATAAAAAGGATGTTCATTCCCGTCGAGGGCTTTTACTGATGATCGGGAAAAGACGCCGTCTTTTGGCCTACCTCCAGAAAAACGACCCTCAGAAGTACCAAGAAACAATCTCAAAATTGAACCTGCGTAAGTGAGGCTCCATTGATGACCAAGACAGGACGTATTGAAGTTCCTTTCGGGGGACAGAATCTGATTATGGAAACCGGCAAAATGGCCAAGCAGTCCAACGGGGCCGTGACGCTGACGTGTGGAGGGACGGTTATTTTGGTGACTGTATGCATGTCCAGGAAACCGAGAGAAGGGGTGGATTTTTTCCCTTTAATGGTCGAATACCAGGAAAAGACGTATTCGGCCGGGCGTATCCCGGGCGGATTTTTCAAGCGCGAAGGGCGTCCGACGCAAAAAGAGATCTTGACCTCACGGCTGGTCGACCGGCCCTTGCGCCCGTTGTTCCCGGAAGGGTTTTATAATGAAGTTCAGATCACGGCGACGGTTTTAAGCAGCGATGGCGAGAACGATCCTGATATTCTGGCCGTTATCGGCGCGTCGCTGGCCGCGCACATTTCCGATATCCCTTTTGACGGGCCGGTGGGAGCGGTCCGCGTGGGTTCTATTAACGGCGAATTCGTTCTTAATCCCACCTACGCGCAGCGCGAGCAAAGCGAGTTCGATCTGGTGGTTGCCGGGCTCAAAGACGGCGTGGTC
>MHGM01000104.1:3521-4977 GCA_001805565.1 Omnitrophica WOR_2 bacterium RIFCSPHIGHO2_01_FULL_52_10 | reverse complement strand
AAGCGATCCGTTATGGTTTTGACCAGCTCCAGCCTGTACTCAAGGCGCAGAATGATTTCCGCAAACAGGTTGGAATCGAAAAGACCGCTGTTCCCTTGTTCCAATCGCCCGAGGAGCTTAAAAAGAAGATCGCGCAACTGACCAAGGGGCGCTTGACCGAGATTTACAATATCGATGAAAAAGAGCAAAGAGAGGAAGCGCTGGGCATTCTTCTGGATGAAGTGATCGGGGACATGTCCGCTTTTGCAGGGTATAAGATCAACGACCGCGAAGTAACCCTGGCTGATATTAAACTGATTTTTGATCAGATCGAATATGACGAGGTCAGACGTCTTATCTTTGAAGAAGGCAAACGAGCCGACGGCCGCGGTCTCAAGGATATCCGTGAGATCAGCGCGGAGGCCGGCATTCTGCCTCGGACGCACGGATCAAGTCTTTTCACCCGCGGGCAGACGCAAAGTCTTGGCGTTGTTACGTTGGGAACGCGTAAGGACGAACAGATGGTCGAGGCCTTAGACGGGCTTTCTTACAATAACTTTATGCTGCATTATAATTTCCCTTCTTTTAGCGTTGGAGAAACAAAACCCATGCGCGGGCCTGGCCGGCGGGAAATCGGCCACGGGGCCCTGGCCGCGAAAGCTTTACGGGCGGTCATGCCTTCCAAGGAAAAATTCCCTTACACGGTCCGCATCGTTTCCGAGATCCTGGAATCGAACGGCTCCTCGAGCATGGCCAGTGTTTGTTCCGGCTCATTGAGCCTGATGGACGCCGGTGTCCCGGTTGCTAACGCGGTGGCCGGGATCTCCATCGGGTTGGTCACCCGGGGAAAAGACTGGCGGCTGTTGACCGATATCATGGGACTCGAGGACCATTTCGGTGACATGGATTTCAAGATCGCCGGTACGGACAAAGGCGTTACCGCCATCCAGCTGGATATCAAGATCAAAAATATCGCCCTGGAGATCCTGGAAAAAGGGATTACGCAGGCCAAGGAAGCGCGGGGCATTATTCTCCAGAAGATGAACGCGGTGATCGCGCGGCCCAAGGATGATATCTCAAAATATGCGCCAAGGATAGTGACGGTGCAGATCCCTCCTGATAAAATCGGTGAAGTGATCGGACCCGGCGGCAAGACGATCAAGAAGATCATTGAGGAAACGGGTGTCGAGAGTATCGACATCGAGGATGACGGCAAGGTCCTCATCGCCTCAACCAGCAACGAATCGGCGCAAAAGGCCCTCCGTTATGTTAGCGGCCTGGTGGAAGCTCCCGTGATCGGGAAGATCTATGACGCTGAAGTCGTCAAAATTGCCAATTTCGGGGCGTTTTGCGAATTCCTTCCCGGCAAACAGGGGTTGGTCCACGTTTCAGAACTTTCCGACAAATACGTGAAGGACGTCAATCAGGCTGTCAAAGTGGGCGATCGGTTCAAGGTCAAAGTCATCGAGATCGATGA
>MHGM01000104.1:3312-3450 GCA_001805565.1 Omnitrophica WOR_2 bacterium RIFCSPHIGHO2_01_FULL_52_10 | reverse complement strand
CAATGAAACAGGAACATATCAGTGAGGTCAAGGCGATCATCATTCTGTCTTTGGGAATGATCCTGCTGGTGAGCCTCGTTTCTTTTGTCCCTGAAGATCTTTCGTGGTATACCTCGCATCCCAATGTTCCCGCGCATA
>MHGM01000104.1:2893-3285 GCA_001805565.1 Omnitrophica WOR_2 bacterium RIFCSPHIGHO2_01_FULL_52_10 | reverse complement strand
TCGCGGGGTCGCTTCTTTTTATCTTCGGTTACAGCGCTTATCTTTTCGTCGTGTGTCTGCTTTTCTGGGGCTGGAACAAATTCATGCTGCGGGGACTGGTTTTTTCCTGGCCCAAAGCCCTTAGTTTTGTCGTTTTATTTTGTGTCTTAAGCGCCTTGGCCGGGATGATCGGCGCCCAGGAGTCAAGCTCGCGCTTTGCGCGTTCCGGTCTTATCGGATTCATGCTCTCGGATTTTTTTGTACGCTATCTAGGCGCTGTTGGTTCCTATATTATTCTCGTGACGCTGGGTACGTTGTCGCTGATTTTAACCGGCGAAGTCCTGGTGGCGCCATTATTTATGCGCGGCATCAACAAGGTCCGTGATTGGGGCGGTTCTTTGCGGTCGATAGAC
>MHGM01000104.1:2437-2886 GCA_001805565.1 Omnitrophica WOR_2 bacterium RIFCSPHIGHO2_01_FULL_52_10 | reverse complement strand
ATCGTCAGCAGTCTTCCCAAAGAAGCATTTCGATGGGATCTTTTCTGAAACAACCGCAGGCCAGCGCCGTGCGCAAGCTTCAGGAAGAAGAATTGAAGAAAGCGTTGCGCGCGAAAGAAGCCGTTGCTGATAAAAAAGTTGAAGAGAAAAGAGAACCTGGTGTTTCTCCAGCAGGGCAGGGTGCTGCGGCCAAACCCGCCAAACCGCAGATCCATATTGTCCAGCCCCGGAAGCCGCAAAAGTTCTCCGAAGAAGATCTGTCTACCCGTTACGGAGAGACAATCGTTGGGGAGTATCGGATCCCTTCCTTGGATCTGTTGGAAGATCCACCTTCGATTTCCCAGGGAAAACTGCAGAACACTTTAATGAACGGCGCCAAATTGCTGGAAGAGACGCTGGTCAATTTCGGGGTCAACGCCTCCGTCGTTCATATTGAACGCGGGCCGGCC
>MHGM01000104.1:0-2315 GCA_001805565.1 Omnitrophica WOR_2 bacterium RIFCSPHIGHO2_01_FULL_52_10 | reverse complement strand
TAAGAATCGCGTTGGCATCGAGGTCCCCAACGCGGATTTTTCCACCGTTTATCTCAAGGAAGTCCTGGCCGGCAATGAATTCCGTTCGTCGAAATCGAAATTAACCTTGTCGTTGGGCAAAGACATCGCGGGCAAGTCCATGGTCGCGGATCTGGCGGAAATGCCGCATCTCTTGATCGCGGGCACGACGGGCTCCGGCAAGACGGTGTGCGTTAACGGTATCATCATGTCGATGATCTTCAACGCCTCGCCCGACGAAGTGAAATTTGTCATGGTCGACCCCAAGATGGTCGAGTTAGCCCAATATAACGATATCCCGCATTTGTTGTGTCCGGTGGTGACGGACTCTCAAAAGGCTTCCGCGGCGCTTCAGTGGGTCGTGAGCGAAATGGAAACGCGTTACCGGGCGCTTTCCAAAGAAGGGGTGCGTAACCTGCCAGGGTACAACGCCCGCGGCCATAAAATGCCGTATATCGTCGTCATCATTGATGAGCTCGCCGACCTCATGCAGATCTCGGCCAAAGCGGTGGAAAGCGCGATTACGCGTATCGCGCAATTGTCGCGGGCGGTGGGGATCCACCTGATCCTGGCAACACAGCGGCCTTCCGTCGATGTCATCACGGGCGTCATTAAAGCGAATTTCCCGGCGCGGATTTCATTTAAGGTCGCTTCCAAAGTCGATTCCCGCACCGTGCTGGACATGAACGGCGCTGAAAGTTTATTGGGGAAAGGCGACATGTTGTTTATCAGGCCCGGCGATGCCAAGCCGACGCGCGGGCAATGCAGTTATGTCCGTGACGAGGAGATCCAGCGTGTTATCCGTTTCATCAGGGACCAGCAGGCCCCAACGTACGATGAGAGCATCACGAAACAGCAAAAGGGCGCCGGCGCCGGTGAAGACCAATCCGACGAGTATTATGATGAGGCGGTCAAACTGGTCATTGAATCCAACCAGGCTTCGGTGTCCATCCTTCAGAGACGTTTGCGCCTGGGGTATACGCGGGCGGCGCGGCTTATTGACATGATGGAACAAAACGGCATTGTGGGGCCCTATGCGGGCAGTAAACCCAGGGATATTCTTGTTGACCGCGAGCAGTGGCTGTTAGAGAATATGAAAAAGAATTCTGAAGGAGAAGGGAAGGCTTAACATGGCTCCGGCGACGACACAAGGGACATTGTTGAAATCCACCCGGGAATCCCGCGGGATCTCTCTGCACGTGGTGCATGAAGCCACCAAGATCCCGATGGACGTTTTGCGGGCTATTGAGGAAGGATACACTGTCCGCACACTTACGCCATTTTATTTTAAAGGGTTCATCAAGATGTACGCCGAATATCTGAAGATCAACGTCCAGGGTATTCAGATCGAGGAGAGAACGCAGGAACGCCCCGCCGTGTCCGTGCCGGTATCTAAACCGCGCGTTACGCCGCTATCGCCGTCACCGGCAGAAACATTGGACCTCGAACAATGGTTCGCGGGTATTTTTACTCACCGGCGCAAACAGCAGATCGCCATTTTGGCGGTCGCGTTCATTGGTTTTTTTCTTTTGTTCAAGATTATTACCTTTTTCACGCATCAACGGCCAAAGACGGTTGTTAAAAAAGAGGAAAAGAAAAAGGGAAAGCCGGTTGCCGCCAAAAGTGCCCCGGCGGCTTCCATCGCATCGGGGAAGAAATCGCAGGAAAGTACCAGCGTCGTCAAGGCGTCCGAAACAGCCGCCACTGCCGTTAAAACGTCTCCTAAAGCCGCCACTCCGGCGGCGGCCCCTCAAGCCTTAGCGCCCACCGCGCAGTTGGACAGAGAGATCATGCTGACCGTCCGGGCAAAGAAGGACAGCTGGCTGCGCGTTGAGGCGGACGGGGCCACTGTTTTTCAATCGGCATTAAATCGCGGGAAATCGGAAACCTGGCTCGCCCAGAATAAAATCGAGATTTCCGGCAAGAACATGCAGCAGCTGGAATTCGAGCTCAACGGCAAGCTGATCGGTACTTTGAGCCGCCGGGATTATAAGGCCAGGAAGATCCTGATCACCCGGGAAGGGCTCTCCGTAATCCCTTGATCCGGCGCAAGGTCCTGCCATGATCAAATCAACAAAAGATTTCAATCAACAACGTGTTTCCTCTCGAAGAGAGCCTGGTGGCCAAAGGGAGCCTGGCGGCGCAGGCCGCAAGGTCGGGGTCATCAACTTAGGTTGCGCCCGCAACCTGGTGGACTCCCAGACTATCCTCGGGAACCTTAAGCGCCAGGGGCACCGGATCACCACCGACGTTGCCGGCGCCGATATGGTCGTCGTCAACACGTGCGCGTTCATTGA
>MHGM01000103.1:27395-28504 GCA_001805565.1 Omnitrophica WOR_2 bacterium RIFCSPHIGHO2_01_FULL_52_10 | reverse complement strand
AATCACGTTACCTTGCCCGCTAACTTCCAGAATGCCCGCACTGATGGAATAAAAATGCTCTGCGCCGCCTTTGCGCAGCATTACCGGCCCGTTCTTAAGCGCAACTATCATCGGCGCGTGCCCGGCTAAAACACCCAAAAATCCTTCTGTGCCCGGGGCTACCAGAGACTCGACGCGTTCCTCAAGCACCTTCCCGCCTGGCGTAACGATGGAAAATAAATAAGCATTCATGGTTTGGGCCCCGGAAATTCGTTAAAGATTTTTTGACTTTACCATGACCTCTTCGATATTTCCAGCCATATAGAACGCCTGCTCGGGAATATCATCATGCTTCCCTTCCAGTATCTCGCCAAATGAGCGTATCGTTTCTTCCAAAGGAACGTAGCGGCCGGGACGGCCGGTGAATTGTTCCGCCACATGGAACGGCTGGGAAAGGAATTTCTGAACCTTGCGCGCGCGGGCGACCGTTAAACGGTCTTCTTCGGATAATTCATCCATGCCCAAAATGGCAATAATGTCCTGCAGCTCTTTGTAGCACTGCAACGTTTCTTGCACACCGCGAGCGACCTGATAATGTTCCTCGCCAACGATCGCCGGGGCAAGGATCGTTGAACGCGACGATAACGGATCGACCGCCGGATAAATGCCCAACTCGGCGATCGGGCGGGAAAGTTCCGTTGTCGCATCCAGATGGGCGAAGGTCGCTGCCGGCGCGGGATCGGTATAATCGTCGGCCGGGACAAAGATGGCCTGAATGGAAGTGATCGACCCTGTCTTGGTGGAGGTGATCCGCTCCTGAAGCTCCCCCATCTCCAGGCCCAGCGTGGGCTGATAACCGACGGCCGATGGGATGCGACCCAAAAGCGCGGAAACCTCTGACCCCGCCTGCGTAAATCGGAAGATATTGTCGATAAACAATAAAACGTCTTGCTTCATTTCATCACGGAAATATTCCGCCACCGTTAACGCAGATAAGGCCACACGGGCCCTGGCTCCGGGGGGCTCGTTCATCTGGCCGTAAATCAGCGACGTTTTCTCCAACACCCCCGCTTCCTTCATTTCCTGATAAAGCGCCGTCCCCTCCCGGGTACGTTCACCGACACCGGCAA
>MHGM01000103.1:26983-27307 GCA_001805565.1 Omnitrophica WOR_2 bacterium RIFCSPHIGHO2_01_FULL_52_10 | reverse complement strand
CCCGATTTTTCCTCCCCGCTTGTACGGAGCCAGAAGGTCCACGACCTTGATCCCCGTCACCAGGACCGTGTCTCTGGTTTCCTGGTCTTTGAAGGCCGGGGCACTGCGGTGGATCGGCATAGATTTTGTCGCGGTCACCGGGCCGGCGTCATCAATAGGATCGCCTAAGAGATTCATCAATCGCCCCAACGTGCCTTCTCCAACCGGCATGGTCATGACCTCACGGGTATCCCGCACGTCCACCCCCCGCGCAAGGCCGTCGCTTGTGTCCATCGCGATGGTGCGCACCGTGTTGTTTCCCAAATGCTGGGCGACTTCCAGCGT
>MHGM01000103.1:26705-26965 GCA_001805565.1 Omnitrophica WOR_2 bacterium RIFCSPHIGHO2_01_FULL_52_10 | reverse complement strand
ATTGATCGATGGATTGCTCACCTTAAGGGCGGTGTGGATGGCCGGCAGCTCGCCGGCCGGGAACGTCACATCCACGACGGCCCCCAAAACTTGCGTGATTTTCCCGGTTGCCTGCTGTGCTTTTTTCATCTCAAGACCTCGGCGCCCCCAATGATTTCAGTCAACTCCGTTGTGATGGCCGCCTGACGGGCACGGTTGCGGATTAACGTATGCCGATCGATCAGTTCCGAAGCATTTTTTGTCGCGCTGTCCATCGCCGT
>MHGM01000103.1:14935-26685 GCA_001805565.1 Omnitrophica WOR_2 bacterium RIFCSPHIGHO2_01_FULL_52_10 | reverse complement strand
CGGCTGAATTCTCCAGCAAGGCAAAATAAATTCTGAAGTAAAGAAAATGCGGGATCAGAAAATCCAAAACCGATTGGGCTTCCGGCTCAAAAATATAATTCGACCGGTGTCCCGCCTTCTCCCCCAGCAATTGCGGATCCATGGGTAATATCTGCTCAAAAACCGTTTTCTGGACAAGGGGATTAAAAAACTGATTGCAGGAAAGATAGGCGGCGTCACACCGGCCGTTACGGAACGCCTCGCTTAAATCCCTGCCAATCTTGACGGCATCCGCGAAGCGCGGCGCCGCCGTTATATTTTCATAATGGGCTTTGACGATATCATGCCGCTCAAAATACATAAATCCCCTTTTCCCGCAGCACCACAATTCAATTTTTTCGTGATGTGAACGATTTTCCCGGATCCATCCGGCAACCATCCTGTTGGCATTATGATTAAAAGCGCCGCACAATCCCTTGTCGGAAGTAATGATCAAAATGACGACATTATCGACGTGTTTGCGGGGCATCAACAGGGGATGGTCCGCCGAAGAAACAGATGCAGTGATACGTGAGGTCATGGCCGCCAGCTGCCGGGCGTAAAACTTGGCATTGGCCTGCGCCTGATGGGCCTTGCGCAGTTTGCTGGCGGAAACCATTTTCATGGTTTTGGTGATCTTCTGCGTGTTTTTGAGACTCTTTAACTTTGTGTCGAGCTCTTTGATCGTCGTCATCGCGTTAACGCAAATCGTTCTTTGACTTCGGTTAAAATGGCGTTAAGGGATTGTTTGGCCGGATCCGTCAGGGTTTTTTCTTTATTGAACATCCTGACAAATTCCGCATAACGGGACTCCAGGTCTTCAAATAGCCTTTGTTCGAATTCCTTGACTTTCGTATGCGGGATATCATCCAGAAAACCGTTAACGCCCGCGTAAATGATGGCCACCTGATACGCGACCGGCAATGGCACTCCGGCGTCCTGCTTAATGACCTCCATGAGCCGCTGGCCGCGTTCCAGTTGCCGGCGCGTCGCCTGATCCAAATCCGAAGCGAATTGGGAAAACGCCTCCAGTTCCCGGTATTGCGCCAGATCCAACCGCAAAGATCCCGCCGTCTGTTTCATCGCCTTGATCTGGGCATCACCGCCGACGCGGGAAACCGAAAGCCCGGGGTTGACCGCCGGCCGTTGGCCGGCGTTGAATAAATCCTGCTCGAGGAAAATCTGTCCATCGGTAATCGAAATCACGTTGGTCGGAATGTACGCCGAGATATCCCCGGCCTGCGTTTCAATAATCGGCAAGGCCGACAAACTGCCCGCGCCTTTTTTATCGTTCATCTTCGCGGCGCGTTCGAGCAAACGGCTGTGCAGATAAAAAATATCGCCCGGATACGCCTCGCGTCCCGGCGGACGGCGTAAAAGCAACGATAACTGGCGATAAGCCTGGGCCTGCTTGGTCAAGTCGTCATAAACGATCAGGGCGTGACGGCCGCTGTCGCGATAATATTCCGCCATGGCGGTGGCCGCGTAGGGAGCAAGAAACTGCATGGCCACGGGATCCGATGCCGTTGCCGCGATGATCATCGTGTAATCCATAGCACCGTGGCGCTTGAGCGTTTCATGGATCTGGGCGACCGTTGAGCGCTTCTGGCCGATGGCGACATAAAAACAATACACGTCCTGGCCGCGCTGGTTGATGATCGTATCGATCGCTAAAGTGGTTTTCCCGGTTTTACGGTCCCCAATAATCAATTCCCGCTGCCCGCGGCCGATGGGTGTCAGCGCGTCAATGACCTTGATGCCGGTTTGCAGCGGTTCGTGCACATTTTGTCGATCCATGACCCCGGGGGCTTTGACTTCGATCTGGCGAAATTCATTCATTTCGATCGGCGCGCCGTCGTCAATGGCCTCGCCCAAAGCATCCATAATACGGCCGACCAGCTTTTCCCCCACCGGCACGGAGGCGACCCGGTTCGTCCTTCTGACCTCATCGCCCTCCTTGATCCTTTTGACGTCCCCGAAAACGGCCACGCCGACGTTGTCCTCTTCCAGGTTCAATGCCATGCCCGTTATATTACCGGGAAACATGACCAGTTCCCCGAGCATCACGTCCGACAAACCGTGCACGCGGGCGATGCCGTCGCCCACGCTTAATACCGTGCCGATCTGATAAACTTCGACTTTCTTTTCGAAGTCAGCCAGTTGCTTTTTAAGGATCGCTGTTATTTCTTCCGGTCGGATATGCATTGTCATGTCAAAATATTTTATGCGGTCACAACCGCGTGTTTGAATTTCTTTAATTGCGCCTGGAGCGTGTAGTCGTAGACCGTGTCATCAACTTGTATTTTGATCCCCCCCAGTATCCCGGGATCAACATCCCGGCTGGCCTCGACTTCCTTGCTGTCGAATTTCGATTTCAAATAATCCGTCAAAGCGTGGACATCATGAGGGGAAAGCTCGACACTGCTGCTCCATTTAGCCCTCAAGATCCCGCGGGCACGGGCGCGAAGGCGGTCGAACAGCGAACATATGGATTTCAGATGCGCCAAGCGCCTCTTGGCCTCAAGGAACAATATAAATTTATAGGTCAAAGTGTCAATTTTTCCATGGAATATATCTTTTAAAATGGCTTGGCGTTTTTCAGCCGGGACAACGGGATTTCTCAAAAAGCCCGCCAAATCATCGGACTGCCCGATAAGCTGATTGATTTTCTGCAGATCATGATGGAGCGTTTCAACTTTCGAAAGCTCCTCACCCGCATCAAAGAGGGCCTGCGCGTAACGTTGGGCGATGGCGGCGGACATAAAGTAAGCTCGAACTTAAACTTCTACGATTAATTGATGAATTAGTTTCCGGTTCCCTTCCGTATCCAGGTTTTTTTCGATGAGCTTGGCGGCCAAATCAATGACCACCTGGGCGCTCTCTTGCCGAAGGATGATCCGGGCTTTTTCCGTTTCTTCCCTGATGTCGTGCCGGGCATTGGCCAACAGGATGTCGGCTTCCTCGCGGGCCCTGTGCTGAATTCCCGCGGAAAGCTGGACCGCGGCCTTGCGCGCTTCGCTGATGATCTCCCGGGATTTTTCTTCGGCCTCCCGAATAAATTGCTGACGCGTTTCATGGATCCGGGCCAGCTCTTCCTTGATCCGATCCGCCTCCGCGATCGAACGGCGCAACAAATCCTCCCGCGCGTCCAGCGCTTTAAGGATGGGATTCCAGGCAAATTTATAAAGAACAACCGATAACACCAGAAAGGTGACCCAGGTCAGCACGACCATGCTGACATCCGGATTCAATAACGAGGATTCAACTTCCGCCGGAGAAGCGGCGGACAAATCGGCAACGGCGTTGGTCATGGTGGATATGTTTTCTCTAAGTCTAGGAATTAATAGCGATAATACAAACCACAATGCCGAACAGGGCGATCCCTTCAATGAGCGCGGCCGCGATCAACATGGCGGTCTGGATTTTATTGGACGCCTCTGGCTGGCGTGCGATCCCTTCCATCGCCGAAGCGGCCAATTTCCCGATACCATGGCCGGCACCCAAAACAACGAGGCCAACCCCAAGGACAGCCAAACTTCCATGAACATTTTCGACCATATCTCTTCCTTTCCTGTTTTCCCTGACTGACTTATTCGAAAGCGGACGTATTATAACGACGTTCCCATCGCGTGTAAAGCATTTATCGCCGGTATATATGCCCTTTAGTGCTGGGGATGATACATCTGCCCGATAAAAACGGCCGTAAGCAACGTAAAAATATACGCTTGTAAAAATGAGATGAACACTTCCAGGATAGCGACACACACCGCCAAGAAAACCGACGGAAGCGCCACCAGCCCCAGCAACAAAACCAGCCCCAGCATGGCGAAAATCACCATATGACCGGCCAGCATATTGGCAAACAGACGGATCATCAAAGCGCCTGTTTTTATAAACAGCCCGAGAAATTCGATCGGCACCAAAATAATCAGAATTCCCTTCGGCACACCCGCTGGAATAAAAGCCTTTTGAAACCCCTTAAATCCATTTTTGTATATCGTGCCAAAAATCATGAAACACAATGTGAAAAATGCCAGAGCGCCCGTCACGTTAGGGTTCGCGGTTGCCGTTGAAAATACCGGGATCAACCCCATCAAATTCAAGGTAAGGATGAAAAAAAACAAGGTGCACAAAAAGGGCGTCATGCGGCGGCCGTCTTCTTCCCCGATGCTCTTGATGGCTATTTCATCGCGGATAAAAATTACCAGCATTTCCAGCAAATTCGTAAACCGCCGCGGGACGCGCGCCTTTTTGTCATAAACAAAACAAAAAAGCCCGACAAGAAACAACGCGGCGATGATCAGCATGAGACCGTGAAGGGTTAAAAAAGGCGGTAATTGCAACGGCGGCAAAAATGGCAGATGCCATTGGTGGGAGTCCTGCATATGATGCAAAATATACTTTTCGAGATTAAACGATGTGCTCATGAACGAATTGGGCGCTTCGGTGAACTTCTGGCGCGCGAGGCGCAAGCGCCGCCTCCACGGTATCAGCCAGGGCCCGGATAAATTCCGGATGACATTCAATGGCCCGGGACATGCGGTAATCCGCGACACCAAGCTTTCCGGCAAGCTGCCGGTATTCGATATCCACTTCACACAAAGTTTCGATATGATCGGTGACAAACGCGACCGGGACGATCAAAAGTTTTTTGTACCCGCGCCGCGTGACCGCCTCCAGCATATCTTCCAGGGATGGCTTCAACCATTGCAAAGGTCCCACGGCACTTTGATAGGCGATGCCCCAGCGCGTCGTTCGCCCGAGCCGGGTCAATATCTTTGCCACAGTTTGCGAGATTTGAAACGCGTAAGGGTCCCCTTCCACCAGAGAATATAAAGGAAGGCTGTGCGGCGAAAAGATCAGGTAAAAATCATCCAGGGACTCTCCTGGCTTTAGTTGTTCCTGGATCCGGTCAACGAACGCCTGGATGTATCCGTCATGCAGATAATACGCCGGGGCCTCGGTGAACTGGACTTCCGGATAAATTTGTTTGGCCGCTTTCTTTAAATAATAGATATTAGAACCGGTCGTGGCCTTGGAATAATGCGGATACAAGCTTAGAAGCAACACGTCCCTCTTCCCGGACCGTTGGACTGCGGAAATGGTTTCTTCCGGGAACGGCGCGCTGTAGTTGAAGGAAAAAACGACATCTATCTTCCTCCCCCGCCTGGCCAATTCTTCCTGCAGCGCCCTGGCCTGACGTCCGGTCGATTCAAAAATCGGGCTCCCTCCACCGATGAGCTGATAACGTTCCCTGGCCGCCTTGGCCCGAAACGTGACCAAAAGCCACGCAAAAAAACCTTGGAATAAAAATGACAAAGGGAACCGGATCAAGAGAGGATCGGCAAATAATCGCTTTTGAAAATCCGGGACATCGGCGTTCGTTCTCGGCCCCCCCATATTGAGCAAAACAACCGTTGTTTGGGACTCATCAAGTTTCTTTTGGTCCGGGGCATCGATCGCGGGTATCTGCTTAAGCCGCTCCACTTCCTCCGAAGACCGTGTCTTTCCGCGCCAACGGCCGCCGATGACCTGACCAACAACGGCAAGAAAGATACCGACAGGAATAAACCATTTTGATGTGCCCAGCGTCACCCGCATATAAATAATGAGCGGAATGGGCGCATGAATCCAGAAAAGCCAGCGAAGAGAAAATTGGGGACAGTTTTCCCGGATGTATCCCATCGGGATATTGACCAGGAGCGCCGCCACGGATAAGATCAAATAGGGAACCATAAACTTAAACGTCTGCTAACAGGCCAGAATCTTCCGAAAGGTCATCCTTCCCGTCTAAAAGAACATTTCTGTTTAATTTCGCAAAAAATTCGACAACCTTGTTTTGAACGATCGTCTCAACCGCCCCTATCGACTGACGGCGCAGCGCCATGTTCGCGTCAACGACCTCCTGCAGATCATCCAGCTGAAATAATTGAACATGCTCGACCTGCGCTACCATAGGGTCAATGTTTCTGGGGACGGAAATGTCGATGAATACAAGCCGGCGATTTGTCCGCAAGGGCATAATTTTGCCGACCGTGTCTTTATCCAGGATATAATGCGGCGCGCCAACGGAACAGATGCATACATCGACTTGCGCGAGAATTTCTTTGATATCACAAAATGGAACAACCATACCGCTATATTTCTCTGCCAGATTTTCGGCGTTCGCTGGCGTGCGGTTCATCAGATACAACTGCCGGAACCCTTTATTGTAAATATGCCCCACCGTCAGATCGCTCATTTTCCCGGCGCCGATGATCAAAATAGATTTATCTTGCAAGGAACCTAATTCCCATTCGGCCTTGGTGATGGCCGCCCAGCTCACCGAAGATCCCCCCACGCCCAAGCTGGTCTCCTGGCGGGCCTTTTTCCCCGCACGGATCGCCGTACTCGAAAGAAGATGAAAACATTTCGCGAACATGCCATGAGTCCTGGCCCGTTCAAAGGCCGCCTTGACCTGGCCAAGGATCTGTTTCTCGCCGATAACCATCGAATCCAGTCCCGCGGCAACCCGCAACAAATGTTCGACAGCCTCCTTGTCGCAATGGAAATAAAAATATCTTGCCAGTTCTTCCGTATAACCAAGTTTCTTTGCGTTAAAAACAAGGCGCGGTATGATTTCAAAGGCTTTTGAAGGTTCCAGGACATTCGCGTAGACCTCGACACGATTGCAGGTTGAGAAAACAAAGGTTTCGGCAATGGAAGGATTATTTTTTAATTCACTCAAAAGGAGATCCTGCTGGGTTTCGGTAAGATTAAATTTTTCCCGGATCTCAAGGGGGGTGTTTTTGTGGCTGATCCCGACAACAACGATGTTCATCTCATGTCCTTGGGCAACATCCATTAAATAAATTGGGTGCAGTATAACAAAATCCCGTTACGAGGCAATCATTTTAGACCTGATATGATCTATCCTCCGGACACCGGCGGCAAGAATACCAGCCGATCGCCGGATTTTAATTCGGAGTGCCAATCGGCAAACCGGTCATTAATGGAAACCCGGACCGATTCTTCCGGCAATGTAAAACGGTAATCTTTTTTGAGCTGGGCGTACAATGTCTTCGGTGTTGGGGCGCCGGTCCGAAGCGTTTCCTCGCTTTGCCCGCGCTGCTCGCGCAAAAGCGCAAAATATTGAACATGGATCGTTCTTTCCATCCTATTCCGCCTTTGCCTTGCGGCTCATCAGATCGGCGAGGGCATCGCCGGGTTTTTTATTCCGACAAATGATCTGATAGACTTCCGATGTGATCGGCATGGGGACCTTGTATTTTTGACTCAATCGATATACGCCCTTGACGGTTTCAACGCCTTCCGCGACCATTTCCATGGAACTGACAATCTTTCTGATGGGCTTTCCCAAACCAAGTTGTTCGCCAACATAACGATTGCGGCTCTGCGGGCTAAAACATGTCGTTACCAAATCGCCCAGACCAGTTAAGCCGGAAAAAGTCTTCGCCGTGCCGCCCAACGCGGTCCCCAAACGCGCCATCTCGGCGAGCCCGCGGGTGACAATGGCCGCTTTGGCGTTCGTCCCCAACCCTAACCCGTCACACACCCCGCAGGCGATGGCGATAATATTTTTGATGCTTCCCCCCAGCTCAACACCGATGACGTCCGTATTTGTGTAAATCCGGAAACTATCCGAATTAAAAACCCGCTGTACTTTTTGGGCGATGCGTGTATTTTTTGAAGCGACAACGGCCGTCGTCGGGATCCCCCTGGCGACCTCCGCGGCGATCGTCGGCCCCGATAAAACCGCGAACGGGATATTCCCCAATTCCGCCCGGACGATCTGTGAGATGCGCCGCAAGCTTCTTTTTTCAACGCCTTTAGCGACACTTAAAAATATCCGTTTCGATAACTTGACTCCGGTTTTCCCGATTTTTTTAAGAATTTTCCCGGCATACTGCGAAGGTATGGCAAAGACAATAAGATCGCTCTCGTTTAGAACGACGTCAAGCTTTTCAATAGGTTCAAGCCCCTGAGGAAAACGGACCCCGGGCAAGAATTTCGGATTATAATGATTCCGACACATCTGGCGGATATATTCCGGAAACGGCCCCCAAAGCTTGACCGAATAACCCTTTTTCGCCAGATAAACGGCCAGTGTGGTCCCCCAGCTCCCATCGCCAATTACGCCGATATTTTGTATCTTTCTGCTCATCGGTTTATCGCCACACAAATACTTCCCGCAGCACTTCGAACATATACGCGGCTCCCCAGCGCAACACTTGAAGCTTTCGTTCGCCGCCTTCCCGGGCCGGTTCATCCCCGGGAATATCCGCATATTTTAGTTTGCGCTTGGCACACCGAACAGACAACAGCGGTTCCCAACTGACGTTTGTCCCGAACAATTCTTCTTCAAATTCATAACTGGAATCTTTATCCAGGTCCAGTTCCGCGATCAGATCCTTGCGATAAGCCCGGTAGATCACCATCGCGTCCGTGTAGTGGCCGCCGTGCAAAAGGTTGATCGTGGTGGTAAAAAGCCAATTACCGAAACCGGTTATCACATCATCATCATAACTTTTGGCGCCTTTGGCATAACGCGAGACGATCACCATGTCATACCCTTCCTTCATCTTCGCGATGCAGGCAGGGATCAGTTCGGGAATGGAATTCCCATCCGGACTGAACGTCAGGACAACGTCTCCTTTCACATGCGGCCACGCCTCCATGTAGGCGTGACGCATCCCTTTTTTCTGCTGAACGATCACATCATATCCTTGCGCGCGGGCATATTCCGCGGTGCCATCCTTCGATTGACCATCGACAATAAGGATCTGATCGCACCATTCGGGCTTAATGAGCGGCATAACGGTTTTCATACCGTCAATTTCGTTTAAGGTAGGAACTAGGAGTGTGACTTTCATATAGAATGACGATATACAAATGGAGCGGGAGAAGGGAATCGAACCCTCGCTACAAGCTTGGAAGGCTTGAGTTCTACCACTGAACTACTCCCGCAAAACTGGTGGGCAGAGAAGGATTCGAACCCTCGAAGCGCAAGCGCAACAGATTTACAGTCTGTCCCCGTTGACCACTTGGGTATCTGCCCTAATATAATTATTACTATATATGAGCTGGCGAGAGGAATTGAACCCCCGACCCGCGGTTTACAAAACCGCTGCTCTGCCAACTGAGCTACGCCAGCAATTTTTGTTTTACAAGTGGCAACAATATAGCAAATTTAATAATGGCTGTAAAGGCAGAATTCCACATAATACGTTGATTTTCGCAGACGAATATGATAACGTATTTTTCTATGAAAAGAATCGGAATCCTTACCAGTGGCGGAGATTGCGGCGGCCTCAACGGTGTCATCAAAGGAACCGGCCAGATGGCCCAAAAGCTGGGAATAAGCTCATTTGTCATCCCTAACGGCTATGCCGGACTCTATAACCTCATTGATTTTGATACTTTAGTTGAGCTGACACCGGATCGACTGGATGCGATCGACTGTAACCTGGCCGGCTCCGAGGCCGGACATTCCCGTGTTAAGATCAAAAAAATTGAAGATCCGCAGAAATATGATCGCATTAAAAAAGGTCTCCAAAAATTCAAATTAGACGGCCTGGTTATCAGCGGCGGCGATGATTCGGGAAGTGTTATGGTCGACCTGGCCGGCCAGGGGATCAAATGCATCCATGCCCCCAAAACCATGGACCTGGACCTGCAGACCTATTCCGTCGGGTTTGATTCAACGGTTAACCGTATCGCTACTTTTCTCGAAGACCTTAAAACGACAGCCCGCACCCATAACCGCGTCATGGTCATGGAGGTGTTCGGGCGCTACGCCGGCCATACCGCTTTCCGCGCCGGCATCGCCGCCGAAGCCGATGCCATCCTGATCCCGGAGATCCCCACGGATTTCGACGTGCTCTACGCCCATTGCAAAGAAGGGTATTTCCACCGCATTGCCGCCAGCGACGTCAAGGCTGGAACCTATCTGATCCTTGTCGCTGAAGGGCTCAAGGACGCGAGCGGTAAAGAATTAGTCGATGAATCCGCCGGAGTCGATGCCTTCGGCCATAAACGTCTGGCCGGGGCAGGGAAATACGTCTGCGATCAGTTGACCAAGCGCTTCAAAAGCGACCCTGAGATCCAAAAACTTATGCAACGCGAAAAAATGTACGTCAAAAGCCTTAACGAGATCCCGGAAATACGCGCGGTTACGCCGGGACATTTGGTGCGCTGTGGGCATTCTTCGGTTTACGACGTCAACTTCGGTAAGGAAGCCGGCGCTGCTGCTGTCATCCTGCTTAAAAACAATCTCTCCGGGGTCACTGTTTCCGGCATCTCAAACGGTAAAATCCAGTATCTCGAAACGGCTGAAGCCATCAAACAACGGTATGTGGACCTGCAGGTCGTTGCTTTACACGAGCAATTAGGAACCTGTTTCGGACGTAAACCCAAAGATGCTGCCTTCTCTCCCATCCAAAAAGAAGACGCTGCGGAAAGATACCTTTAAAACATCACCGGCTCATGCCCTCTGAACCCGCCAAGAAACTTTTAATAGCGCTGATGCTGGGGTCGTTGACGACTTCAGCATTTTTTATTCGTCTGGAGAATTTCAAGAACAGCCCCGCCCGCTCTATTGATGAGGTCGTCTACGCCCGGATGGGCAAACAAGTACTTCAGGAAGGGCTCGCCGGATATAACACAATTCCCTACGGCCGGGAATTGGCCGCGCAAGGCAGACCATTGCCGGATTATTTCTTCCAGCCCGTCTTTAAATATCCGCCCCTGTTCACCCTGTTCATCGCCCAATCCATGAAGTTTTTAGGAAATACCCTGCCATCGGCAGCTTATGTTCCCCTTCTTGCCGGGGTTTTACTCATTCCTTTGACTTATTTGCTCGGCACCCTGATCGCCAATCGTTTTGTCGGTGCCTTGGCCGCTTTTCTGATGTTCATGGACCCAGTGGCGATTATTTGCTCCCAAAAACTATGGCCCGAAACGACCTTGGCACTTTTTACCCTGCTTTCCGTTTTATGCTTTGTCCAAACCATAAAGCAAAAAAAATATTCTTTTTTTCTTCTAAGCGGGATTTGCTGTGGTTTGGCCATGTTGACGAAATATCCGGAGATCCTGCTCGTTGGCGCGTACGGCCTCTATGCCGCCATATGGCGAAAGGATTTATTTGCCAACAAATTCTTCCAGGCCGGACTTGCCACCCCGCCTCTCATGCTTGTTCCCTGGATTCTGTGGAACGTTCGGGTCTATGGGTGGGAATGGTTCCCGATGCAAATCGGTCTTCATTCGAGCCCCTTGCACCAAAAAGAATTGCTGTTGAAAATCGCTGTCGCGCTGGTGATAATGGCCGGTGTATTTTTCTGGCTACTTTTTCGCGGCAGAAAGAACTGGCTGCAACAATGTATCAGCCGCCGCGAACACGCAGGTGATTCTACTATTTTACTTTTTTCGGGCTTAGGCCTTGCGGCGATACTTTGGGAAAATCTCTGGCGGGGACTCGACTTTACTTCATTGCCTGCGGCTGGTTGGAGCTCCGGCATGTTTTACTACGCGCCAGCAACGTTCTATTTGGGAAGGCTTCTGGAATTTTCGCTTCTTTACGGCTTTGGCTATGCGGCCTTTTTTCTGCCCGCGAAAGCAATCAACGAACAAATTCAGGCCGTAAAAATCGTTTCGACGGTTTTAATGCTATTTTATGTTTTCTGGGGAAATTATCAATCCCGCTATATCCTCTCCTCGATCCCGTTTCTTTTGGT
>MHGM01000103.1:0-14858 GCA_001805565.1 Omnitrophica WOR_2 bacterium RIFCSPHIGHO2_01_FULL_52_10 | reverse complement strand
GCAAGCCTGAGCTTCCCCAACGACCTCTGCTATTTTTAAAATCATTCTTTCAAAAGCGGGATGTCTTCCAGGAGCCGTTGCGTCATGGTCGACCAATAGTATTTTTTGATGATGCGCAGGCATTCTTGCGACATGCGTGCGGCCAAAGTGTCATCAGCTAGAATGCGAATGCACCCTCGCGCGAGCGCCCCGGCGTCACCCAGCGGTACCAGCAACCCCGCCTTATCCGTTTCGATAATTAATCGGCGATCGCCGATATCCGAAGTGACAACCGGCACGCCCAAAGCCATGCTTTCAAAAACCTTCAAAGGGCTTCGGCCCTTATTGGCCAATTCGTCTTTGACAGGATCAACGCTCAAATGCGCGAGCTTGATATAAAGCGGGATCTGCCCCGGGTCCACCTTGCCGACGAAGATCACAGCGTGGCGCCATTGCGTATCCACCTGGGACTTGAGAAGATCAATGTCCTCTCCCCCGCCGACCAGCAATAACACCGCATCAGGGATCTCTTTGTGGACGATTGCAAACGCCTTCAGCAACAGATCGATCGCGTGACCGGATTTTAAGCTCATCGAACCGCAGTAAAGGATGACTTTTTTGCCCTCCAAATGCAAGCGCCTGCGCAGGTCGTCGACTTTTTCAGCGGCGATATTTGCGAAGCGCTGCACATCGACTCCATTGGGCAATAAAACAAATTTCTCCGGCGGGAACCCCAGGCGCACATAACGTTCTTTCAGGAACATCGTATGAAAAGTCACCTTTCGCGCAACCCGCGGCAAATGATTTTCGAACAAAACAAATATTTTTTTTTGAAACCTGTTCAACCGGTTCAATGCCGCCTCATAATCATCGCAATCCAGAAGAAGCGGTTTGCGCTGGATGAATTGGGCGACCAAGGCCGCAAATCCATTGATCGGCTGGGGTTTGAAGCAATACAATAAATCGGACTTAAGCGAAAGCGCGGTTCGGATCATATTCACGGTCGAACTTAATATGACCTGCGACAGCTGCCAAGCGTTAAAATAGAATTTCCTATCTCCCTTTTTAAGGACATGCATCTGTCCGACAAAATACACATCAATACCGTCCCGGGCGATCTTGCGCGCGGGCAAAGACTGAAGATCAGGGTGCAGTGCCAGATAATTGATATGGAACCCGTGTCTCACCAATTCCTTCCCCAGCGGAAGATAGCGGCCCACCGCGCTGGGTTCTTCCAATCCGCCGCACGTAAAAAATGTGATCGTTTTCACCATTTTATTTCTTATTCTTTTTCCCCAGGCACAATAAAGCCAACCCCGCGACAAGAAAATATCCCAGAACGCGGATGATCCCGCAGGCCAATACGCCTTCTCCTAAAGTCAACCCCATGACATGAGCAAGCCCGCCGTAAAGAAGCTCCATCACGCCGATGTTATTGGGCGTGATGTTGACAACACTGCTGAGCAAAATAACAACCGTAAAAAGCAAACTTGCTTCGGCGTTTAAATGGACCCCGATGCCTGCAAAGGCAATGTAAACGGCCAGCGCATAAAAAATGAACGAAATAACGCTCAATAGAAACAGGCGCCTGAGCAGTACGTGGTCGCGAACGCTTTCTTTGGCATACGCGGCCATTTCCAAACATTTGTCATGCAGCCAGCGCAGACGCGGTGTCCGCACGTCCAGTCGCTTGAAGATAGCATAAATTGCCATCGGGGCCACGATCAAAGCGAGCAACACCATGGGCAACAGGAAAACCAGGTCGAGTCTACTGATCTTCCAATGACTGCCGGCAAATGCAAACGCGATCCAGGCCAAAAAGAATATAAAAACGACATCGACCCAGGCAAAAATCAGCATGACACTGATGGATTTAGTATACGAAAAATCGTAATCTTTTTTGAGCAAAATACTGCGATATACATTCGCGCCCTGGGTGAGGTGAAAATTAATGAACCGGGACACCGTGAATATCCGCAACCATTCCATGCAAGTAATTGCCCGCAGACCCAGCTGCTTCAATATCAACAAAACCTTATAACCGATCAACAGGTGGATCGTGAAGCTCAAGGCAAGAATACCAATAATGTGGGCGGCGCCAAGGTTGGCGATCTTGCGGAATTCATCAAAATGACGAAGAAAGTAGCTGCTGATAAATGCGATGCTCAAAAAGGCGACGGCGAACTCCAGCCACTTTCGTTTCACGGGCGACATAGGGCTTACGCAGTTTTTTGAAAAACGATAATTCCGTTCCAGAACGTTGGATGCGCGTTGCAACGCGTTTTTTGATCGAGCAAGACCGCGTATTTGCCGGCCCGGCGAGCGATGAAATCCATCGTCGCCCGATGCACGGCCTCGATGTTCGTATCATCGACCAGGACAACGCAACCCGGAGCAAAAAATGGCTCGGCGACTTCCAGACCTTTCATCTGATTTTCGTAACTATGGTTCCCGTCGTAAATATAAAACCCGATCGGGCCGCTATGCTTCTCTTGGAAATATCGCCGGTAATCCATTTCATAAAATTCATGGCTGGAACTTTTATATTCATCGAACAGCCGCATAAACGCATCTTTAGGCCCTGTGAACTCGCTAAAATTATCGACACCCACGCATCGCTTCTGCGGATTGTTAAGCACACCCGACAAAAATGTAAAGCCGTGCCAAACACCAACATTAACAAACGCATGATCAGGCTTTAACTGGGCCGTTATAAAATTAACGATACTTCCAATGGCATATGTTGACATTTTGGGAATTGTGCAAAGGTTTTGTAAGGCTTTTTTTCGTTCTGGTTCAAGCGCAAGATTGGTGTTGCGAATCTCAATCCACGCTTCCGAACGCACCAAAAACTTTGTCAAAATGCTGGTTGGCGATGTCCCTAAACCCCATAGAATACGAAAAGGCATTTGCGGCTGAATAAATCGGAAGAAAATATTCTTAAGGAATCCCCGGATCTCCATTCCTGCTGGCGAACCATTCATGCTAATATCTCCTTATATCTGGCGGCGGCGCGTTGTGCGCTAAAACGTGCGGCGACATAGGCACGCGCTTGAGATTTTACCTGTTCCCTAAGGGATTGATCTTGCAACACCTCAATGGTTTTCCCGGCAATGGCCTGGCTGTCCAGAGACCGAACGCAAAAACCGGTTTTACCCTCCACGATGATGTCGGCAATGCCCGGCAGGTCCGAAGCGATAACCGGGCAGCCGCAGGCCATGGCCTCAACAAAAACAAGCCCAAAGCCCTCACGCACCGAAGGGCCGATCAACACATCCGCCGTCGCGTAATAATCGGCCAGCGACAAATGCGCGACAGGCCCCACGAAAACCACATTGGCCGCAATGCCGGTATTCTCCACCAATACCCTTAACTGATTTTCCAAAGGACCGCTTCCGACAATGAGTAACTTCGCGGCGGGAAACCGCCCGAGAATCTCCGGCATGGCCTTAATCAGATATTCGATACCCTTCTCTTCGCTCAAGCGTCCGACAAAAAGCAGAAGCTCCCCCCGGACCCCGTGTTTTTCCTTTATGGCATCGGAATAATGATCCGGCGTAAAGTGCGCGAGATCGACTCCCATGGGCAACACCTCTACCGGGATATTATCCACCGCCAAGCGCCGGATCTCATCTTCCAGCGCGTGGCTGACCACGGTCAGACGGTCGATTTCGCGCAGGGCCAGTCGTTTTAACCATCGTAAAAACGGGCTTTTAAGGGCCAAAAGATCACTCCCGTGGGCCGTACAAACGATCTTCATGCGCGGGTTAAACATCTTTTTATAAAACGCGGCGACCAGGCCCTGCGGCAGAACCCAATGCGCGTGGAGGGTCTTGATCTGTTCGGCCTTAACAATCCGCCGTATCGCCCATAACTGAAAAAACAAAAAAAACGGGATCCCTAAATAGTTGAATTTATTGGCCCGCAGCTTGGAGAGAATACCGCCGTCATACGTAAGCCCTTCCAACATCTCGGGCAGATATTGATACCGAAAGATCTTTAGTCCGTCCACCACTTCAAATTTCCTGGCGCCGCGCGCATGTGGTGCCAGAACAACGACGTTGAGCCCTTGCTCTCTGAGGCGCTGACACAACTCATAAACAAATGGCGATCCCGCGTCATTGGGCCAGCGCGGGAATGTTGAGGTTGTAACCAGCACATTCATTTAAAGGTCCCTGATCCCGCCTTGTTGTTGTGAATAACCACCAGATCTTCTCCGACCCGAAAAGGAATAATTTGACGGGAATAATTTCCGCGGAAAACAAGATCTAATTCATTGACGGACCAGCGATGGACATGGAACAAATGCCTTTTGCTGGCAGCGGTTAGGGGCGCCACGATAAAAACGCCGTTAGGGCACAGACAACCCTTGATATTGTCCAAGGCGGATAAAAGCTTCTCCCGATTCACGACGTGCTGGATAACGTCCATCATGACAATAAAATCATATTGGCCCTCCAGCGAATCGGCCGTAACATCTTTTCGCACAAAATTGTAGGCCGGGAACTTCGCCCGCAATGGCCCGAAGAGCACGTCCGTGATATCGATCCCCGTGTAGTTCCGCGCACCATTTTGCCGCAGATAATCCGTGTAAAAACCATTGCCGCAGCCGATCTCCAGAATATTGATCTGATCGAACCGGATGTTTTGCGTGCGACAAGCCGCATCAAAGATCTTGATCGCCTGTTCTCTGGCGCGCAGATTATCCTCTTCGCTTAAACCTTCACAGCCGACCCCTTTCATCGCCGTTGAATATCTCTGGAAACGATCCTTCCAGTAGCCAGCGGCATTATAATTCTGTCCCCGGCCGTACTTTATCGGGAGAACAAAGATCTTCAGGAAAGCGCGTTTGACCGAGCCGCAGGGATCTTTCAATAATCTCAATAGAAAATCGCTCATCGCCTCAATTGATTGAGATTATTTTTTCAATTCCATTTTCTTTGTGCGATAAAGGGCGTCTTCGAGCAACCGCCGGTTGGCCGAGATCAGATCGGACACAAGGCCCACGATCATAACTTGAAAGCCGATCAGGATAAGGACAGCGGTAAGGATCAAAGATTGGATTTTCCCGGTGCCGCCGGTCAGAAAATAATAGAACAAGAACCTGCACCCGACCAGAAGGCCCAAAAACAATATGATGGCTCCCGCCCGCATGAAGATCTGGAAGGGGTTGAACATCGCGTACACACGGATAATCGTGATCATCGAGCGCTTCAGATACTCGGGGATACTCCGGAAAAGACGTGATTGACGCCGCACGTCATTGGTCGAAATCATTATATTGTGGATCGCCAAACCTTTGTGCTCGGCCTGGATGATACTTTCCAGTGTGTACGTATAATCAGAAATGATATTCAGCTTTAAAGCCGCCTCACTATTATAGGCGCGAAACCCGGTCGTGGCGTCACTGATCGTCGATCCGGTAAGCTGACGGACGACCCAGCTGCCGAGGCGCTGCAGGCGTTTTTTTATCCAGGAGAATTGCTGGACGTTCTCAATATCGCGATTGCCGATGACGATGTCGGCCTTGCCTTCCAAAATCGGCTGAACGAGTCGAGGAATATCTTCTCCCTTGTACTGTCCATCGGCATCCGTATTGACAATGATATCGGCCCCGGCTTTGAGCGAGGCGTCGAGTCCTGCATAAAACGCCCGGGCCAGCCCTTTGCGCTTTGTAAAACGCACGATATGCTGCACGCCATTGCGGCGGGCCACTTCCGAGGTCCGGTCCGTGCTCCCGTCGTCAACGATAAGGACTTCGATCCGGTCGATCCCGTGGATCTGTTTAGGCAGATCGTCCAGGGTTTTGGGAAGACTTGCTTCTTCATTAAGACATGGAATCTGGACAATCAGTTTCATGAGTTCACCTTGTAATATTTTTCCCCGATCTGAATTTTCTCCTTACCTTGCTGCAGACGAAATAAATTCGTATCACGCAGCGAATAAACACAACCGCAATATTCCTGCTGATAAAATTCTTCCTGTTTGGAAAGTTCGTACATTCGCTGGGAGCCGCCCATTTTGCGCCAATTATACGTCCAATAGATCATATTCGGATAACGACTGGCCGCGCGCATCCCGCTTTCGTTGACTTGGTCCATATTCTTCCAGCGCGTTATCCCCAGGCTGCTGGTAAACACTTTAAAACCATGCTCATGGGCATACAGGGCCGTGCGCTCAAATCGCATATCGAAACACATGGTGCAGCGTTTGCCCCGCTCCGGCTCCCGCTCCAGCCCTTTGACGCGGCCGAACCAGCTCTCCCGGTCATAATCGGCATCGATAATCGGGATGCGACATTGACCGGCAAAACGGATGTTTTCTTCCTTGCGGATTTCATATTCCTCACGAGGGTGGATGTTGGGATTGTAGAAAAAAATTGTCAGGTCGATGCCGGATTCAACCATCGTCGCCATCACGTCACAGGAACACGGCGCGCAACAGGAATGCAAAAGCACACGCTTCTCGCTGTTGGGCGTTTCGACATGTGGTCGTGACGGTAAACTTTGCATAGCCGGTTTAGTTGATAGGTGATGGGTATTAGGTGATAGTGGCGATACTATCACCTATCACCTATCACCTTTAAAGCGTTTGGGATCTCTTCAATGATGTCCGAAGCGATCATGGAAGCCCTGGTCTTGGCCTGCGCCGCCAGATCTCCCGCTTTTCCGTGCCAATACGCGCCGAATTTGGCCGCTTCGAACCCCGTCAATCCCTGGCCAACCAGCGCGGCGATCATTCCGGTCAAAACATCGCCGCTGCCGGCAGTCGCCATACCGGCATTACCGGTTGTATTGATATAGACCTTTCCTTGCGGCGAAGCCACCACCGTGCGATGACCTTTCAACAATAAAACGCAACCATATTTTCGGGCGAATTCGAGCGCCGTTTGCCGACGATTCTTTTCAACATAATCTCGTGATCGTTTGATCAATCGCGCCATCTCTGCGGGATGCGGCGTCAAAATCTTTAAGGTATCCGTTTTGTGCAAGATTTCGGCGTGTCCGGCCAAAGCGTAAAGGGCGTCAGCATCGCTTACCAACGGTTTGGATAAAGTGCCAGTAATTTTTAAGACTAGCCGCTGCGTTGAAGGATGCCGCGACAATCCCGGCCCAATGACAAAAACGTCGAATTGATCACTGATCCGGCGGATCTGGGCAAACGCATCGACAGAAACCGTCTGCGCCTTCGTTTCCTTCAACGGCAATGTCATGACGACATTGCTGATCTTTTTGTGCGCCGCCGCGTTGAGGCTCGCGGGAACGGCTGCCGTCACCAGCCCCGCGCCGGCACGCATCGCGGCCAAACTGGTCAACGCCGCCGCCCCCAACATCCTTCCGGAACCCGCGATAACGCACACATGGCCGAATTGATTCTTATAAGCGTCCGGATCGCGGCGGGTTAGCGGTGTTGGCACTTTCATATCATTTGGTAACAACGGCACTGGCGACCGCGTAATTGCGCGTGTGCGAAATCGAAATAAGAATTTTATTAACGAACTTTCGGTCGTTTAAAACACAATACGGTTTTCCGTTCGGGTCATTGAGGATCTTAATGTCCTTCCAGCCCAGATTCTTGTTGTCCCCGATCGCTTTATAGATAGCCTCTTTCGCGGCAAACCGGCCGGCAAAATGCGGCGCGGAAAATTTGTATTTCCGCGCATACTCGATCTCTTCTTTGTTAAAAACGTGGGACAGGAACCCGTCGCCCCAGCGCTGGATGGCCTTATCGATCCTGTCGATCTCAATGATATCCGTCCCAATACCCAAAACCATAAATTTCCCTTATCGTTTTATCCGGCCGATCATTTCTCGTACCGCTGTTTCCAGCCCAACAAATACGGCACGGGAAATGATCGAATGTCCGATATTTAATTCAGCAACGCCGGGAATCCGCGCGATCGCCCGGACGTTATCATATTTTAAGCCGTGCCCCGCGTTGACCGTCATCCCCATCTTTCGGGCAAACGCGGTCATTGTCTTGATCTTATTAAGTTCACGTGCGATCTGTTGCGACGTTTTGGCGTTGGCGTAAGCGCCGGTGTGGAGCTCCACGATGTTCGCGCCCGATTCTTTGGTCCTGACGATTTGTGCCGCGACGGGATCGATAAAAAGACTGACTTTGATCCCCGCTTTTTTTAATGCCGCGGCCGCCAATTTGATCCGCCGGAAATGCTTAACAACGTCCAGGCCGCCCTCGGTGGTGATCTCCGCGCGCTTTTCCGGAACGATGGTCGCCACATCCGGGCGGACGGAACAAACGATGGCAACAATTTTATCATCCAGTGACATCTCGAGGTTCAACCGCGTGGCAATACTCTTGCGCAAAGCACGGATATCTTTGTCCTGGATATGGCGTCGGTCTTCACGCAAATGCGCGACGATGCCCTCCGCGCCGGCTTCTTCACAACACCGCGCGGCGGCGATGGGGTCGGGGTCGTATTCTCGCCGTGCCTGGCGCAGAGTAGCTACATGATCGATATTAACACCAAGCTTGGGCATTTTTCAGTCGTCAGACTTCAGACTTCAGACTTCAGTCGCTATCTGACGACTGATGACTGACGTCTGAAGACTTTTCAATTATCGCATCAGCTCGCGGTTGACATAGATCCACGTGATAATCGCCAAACCCAGCGCGACGAGCTTTAACGACAAATTGCAGGTAAACCATTTCTTCATTTTTGCTCAATTCATGCCGTACGCTACTGGCAGGCCGGAAATTATTTTTTCTTCTTTACTTCACTGACCAGCAGATCTTTTAAAATACCGGCCAGCCGCTCCCGATTGTCAATCGAGATAAATCGTCCATCAGCAGCCACGGAAACTTCTCCACTTTGTTCGGAGACCATCACGACAACGGCATCCGTATGCTCGGTGATACCAATGGCCGCGCGGTGACGCGTCCCAACGATCTTGCTGAAACTGGGATTATCCGACAGCGGAAAAAGACACGACGCGGACATAATGCGGTTTCCCCGGGTGATAATTCCCCCGTCGTGCAACGGGGAAGGCAGTAAAAAAATACTCTGGATCAATTCCGCTGATATTTTGGCATCAACTTCCAGCCCGCTTTCAATGTAGATCTTTAACCGAGTCTCGCGTTCCACAGCGATTAAGCATCCGACCTTTTGCCGGGCCAGCTTGTATACCGCGGTGGCAACTTCCTCAATAATGGCAACAATTTCAGATTCCTCCAGGGCGATGTTAAACAGATGTTGTTGTCCTAGCCTGGCAAGTCCCTGGCGAAGTTCCGGCTGGAAGATGATCAAAAGGGCGATAATAGAAATAGCAAAAAATTTTGTCAGAAGCCAGTTAATGATATCCAGGCCGAGGATCTGGGCTCCAAGAAACATGATCAAAAGATAACTTATCCCGCGAAAAACCTGGAACGCGCGCGTCCCTTCAAAAAAAACGAGCACATGGTAGAATACGATCCACAAAATGATAATTTCGGAAACCGGTTTAACGAAATCCCAAATCCAGAAAAATGACATGTTATCTCCCGTTCATAACAGCATCGATCATGGCCGCGGCTTCCTTCGTCGGCGCGACATCGTGCGCGCGGATAATATGCGCCCCGTTAAGAATACTGGCACACGCCACCGCCAGCGAACCGTTCAACCGTCCGGAAACGTCTTTTCCCAACACTTTGCCAATAAATGATTTGCGCGACAATCCGACAAGCACAGGCCGTCGTAAAATCTCGAATCGTCGCAAATGGTAAATGATCTCCAGGTTATGGTCGGCGGTCTTCGCGAACCCGATTCCTGGATCCACCATGATTTTATCCGATTTGATGCCAATTTCCAAGCAATTTCCAATAGATTTCTTCAGAGAATCGGTAATTTCAGAAACAACATTTTTGTAATGAATATTTCGCTGCATGGTCCACGGGGTCCCGCGCATATGCATCAACACGATGGCGGCATTATATTGACGGATCATCCGAAGGAAACTTTTCGCTATCTTTGTCCCCATAATATTATTGACGATACTCGCCCCTTCATCCAGGGCATGCCGGGCCACCAGCGGTTTATACGTATCGACTGAAATAGGGATCTTGATTTTTCGCGCCAAAATACGAACGGCAGGAATAATACGCCGAAGTTCTTCGTCAACGGAAACCTTCTGCGATCCCGGGCGGCTGGACTCACCACCGACGTCAATAATGTCGGCACCTTCGTCGACAAAACGTCGTGCGAGTTTTAAGGCTTTATCGACTGGATTCTTTGACCCCGCGAAGCAGCCATCCCCGCTAAAGGAATCCGGCGTCATATTCAAAATTCCCATGATATGCGTGTGTGTTCCTAGATACAGGGTGTGGGGCCCCGCGGTAACGATATACGACTTTCGGGGATGGATGGAATGGGGCAAAGCGGCGTTCACAAATGGATATGTTTTTGCTATACGGATTCCAGGTTCTTCGGAATATCTTGCGCAGCAGGTTCTGCCGTGACAGGGATGATTTTCGCATCGGGCATACCGAGTAACTGCCGCGCTTCATCGATATCAATAACCTCTTTTTCAATTAACCGGCGGGCCATGAGTTCCAGTTTATCACGATGTTCCACCAACAATTTCTTCCCCCGGTCGTGGGATTGCTGGACCAAACGGCGGACCTCTTCGTCGATCTTTTGGGCGGTTAGATCGCTATACTCCTTATTTTCCAAAATGTCCCGGCCAAGAAAATGCATATGGTCCCGTTGTCCGTACGACAATGTCCCCAAGGCTTCGCTCATCCCGTAGACACAAACCATATGACGCGCGATCTGGCTCACCTTTTCCAGGTCATTGGAAACCCCAGTGGAAGTATCCCCGGCATGGATCTCCTCGGCGATCAGCCCGCCCAAAAGCACCGTCATTTGTCCCAGCAATTCTTTCTTGTTCAGATAATGTTTATCCTCCGTTGGAGGAGTCAATGTGTAGCCGCCTGCCATCCCCCGCGGGATGATGGAAACTTTTGTGAACGTGTCCACTTCATCGATGAGAAGTGACAACAACGCGTGTCCGGCTTCGTGGTAAGCGGTGGTCTCTTTCTCCCGCCGGGAGATTGCGCGACTTTTCTTCTCGGGTCCCATCGTAACTCGCTCCACCGCGGCAAAAAATTCTTCCATACCCACGGCCTCTTTATTTTTGCGCGCCGCTAGGAGGGCCGCTTCATTGCAGACATTCGCCAGATCCGCGCCGGAGAAATAAACCGTTTGCTGGGCAATTTTTCGCAAATTAATCTCCAGAGCCAGCTTAATCCCCTTGCTGTGAACTTTCAGGATACCTTCCCGCCCATTAATATCCGGCAATCCCACAACGACCTGCCGGTCAAATCGTCCGGGGCGCAAAAGAGCCGGGTCCAGCGTGTCGGGTCTGTTAGTGGCCGCGATCATGATCAAACCGCTTTGGTTGGTGAACCCATCCATTTCCACCAGAAGCGCGTTGAGCGTTTGCTCGCGCTCATCGTTGCCGCCGCCGATACCGGCAAAGCGCAGCCTTCCGACGGCATCGATCTCATCGATAAAAATAATGGCGCCTTTTCCAGAACTCATGGAAGCTTTGCGTCCCTGCTCAAAAAGATCCCGCACGCGTGAGGCCCCCACCCCAACGAACATTTCGACGAAATCCGATCCGCTTAACGAAAGAAACGGTACGTCAGCTTCCCCCGCAACCGCTTTGGCCAATAACGTTTTTCCAGTTCCCGGAGGACCGATCAGCAAGACGCCTTTGGGGATCTTGCCTCCCAAACGCTCAAATCTTTTGGGATCTTTCAGGAATTCAATAACTTCCTGCAACTCCTCCTTCGCTTCATCGACACCGGCGACGTCCTGAAAAGTCACGTGCCCTTTCCCTTTGCTCATCTTGGCCCGGGATTTTCCGAACGACCAGATCTTGTTGCCCATTTGCGCGCCACGATGGGAAAGAAACCAGATGAACATGATAATAAGAAGTATCGGCATGAACGAGAAGAACATCTGGCTCCAGAAGATCTGCGGGGCAACAACTTTGAAGTTAAGGACATTCTCGCGTATGACCTTAAATAACTCGGTATCGTCACGGGGGATATTCAAGGCAAACTCCGTCCCGTCACTGAAAGTCCCGTGCAACTTGTTTTCCGTGCTTTCAACAAGCTCCAAACTCCGGATCTTGCCGGTTTCTTTGTTGGTCAAGAGGATGTTATAAAACTCGCTGTAGCTTAATTCCCTGGGGGCGCGCAGCGAGGTCACGGGTTCGTTCTGGCTCATGAAAATCAGGAATATAAACAGTAAAACCACCCAGAACAGCCAATTGCCGTTATCCGGCCGGGGACGGGGCTTATGTGCGGGGTAACCTTTACGCAGTTTTTTAAATTGCGGTCGATTAAAATCGATGCCGCTTTGTCCGTCTTGTTTAGCCATCGAATCTCCGTTGACATTAAATACAGATGTGTTATTGTAGCGAATTCACGACGGAAATCAAGTCTTTTATTCCGGCAAATTGCCCGCCCTGCTTATATCCAGACAGCTTTCGCCAACGCACGCCCGGAGATGTCCCGGAAAATGGATGATGGAACCAACATTCCTCCGCGAAAGCATATCCTCGATTTCGCGCATATGCGCCAGCGTCAGCCGGTTCATATTGCCCTGCACGCGTTCAACCGCCAAGCGGACAAGCATGCGTTTGATCGCTTCGGGCTGGCGCATAAATGCCTTGCGGTTGAGGCGCACGGCTTTATTATCGGGGACATATTTCGCCATTCGTCCAAAAACTTTCCTTGCCTCCACTTCCAGGTAATCATAGTCCACGTAAACAGTATCAGCAAGGTTCGCCAAAGCCGTCCGGATGCCGGAATTGTAGTTTTTTTCCAAAAAGGGCAAAAGCTCCAGCCGGACCCTGTTACGGAAAAAACGTGCCCGTTGATTGGTCGGGTCTTGACGGTAACGGATCCTGTTACGCTTGAGATACGCCAAGATATCCCGCTTCCTGATACCTAACAACGGGCGGATCAGAACAATTCCCTGGATCTGCCGATGCGCCAACATACCCCGCATGCCCTGCAACCCGCTTCCGCGTAAAATATGCATGAGAACGGTCTCGACGAGATCATCCTGCGTATGGCCGAGGATAATGGCCCGGGCATTAATCTTCTTTGCCAAGCGTTCAAAGAATTGCAACCGCTGCGCGCGACCGCGTTCTTCCAGCGCCGAGGCTGCTTTGACGAGACGCCCGGACCTACGCGCGCACGAACAGGACAATCCCCATTCGCTGGCGAGCCGGCGGACAAAATATTCATCCGTTTTGGCGCTTTTTCGCCACCCGTGATTGAAGTGTGCCACATGCAGGGACAATCCCAGTTCATGACGTAATGAGGAAAGGATATGCAGGAGAGCTACTGAATCTGGACCGCCGGAAACACCAGCAATAACCGTATCCCCGCAAGATAATGCTCCCGAGGCGTTGACGATTTTTTTGACATTCCGAAGGATGACTTCCGCAGTTTTATTCATCTATTCCGTGGCTGTAGACACGGCCCTCGCGATACGCGTCGCGTAACTGCTGTGCGTATTTAAGGTTGGGTGCCTGGATCTGCAGGTCGGCGAATCCGCGCTCAAGGATCCGTGCGTTAACGAAGGTGTTGCCATCGATCAAAAAAACATACGCCAGGGTTTTGTATTCGGCGTCTTTTTGTACCGCGTCGAATTCCAGGCGGACGTGTTTGCCCTTGAGCAATTCCTGCACGAATTCCTGCGCCTGCTCCTCCACGGGAACTTCCCAGTCCACCTTTTCCTTAACAACAAACCCGTATTCGTCGCGAGATAATTTTTTCTTACGCACCGGATTACCAAAGGCGCGCATCCCGATCAACTTGACGGTTTCCCCGCTTTCAAGCCGAATCGTATCGGCACGCACAACTTCCTGGACCACCACATCGCGATACTTATCGATATTTTGGCCCAATTCCGACAAATCCGTCTCGCCGTAAACATGCGAAGCGCGCAAACAGATCAACAGGCCTGATATTGCGATCAATAATTGATAATGTAAGAAACAGGTCGTGGATTTCATTGGAAAATTCTGTCGAAATCTATCAGAGGAATCTCGCCAAATGGTAGCGAGGGGCGGGATCGAACCGCCGACAGCGGAGGTATGAGCTCCGTGCTCTAACCAGCTGAGCTACCTCGCCGTTATATTTTGTAGCGCCCGATCAGGAAAAGCCTAGCTATAGAAAATGATGTATAAAAGCTGGAGGACAATGAGGCCGGCCACAATATAAAAATCATTAAAATAAAGGAAGTCCTTCACTCTCTCCGCGGTCGTATAGGCGATCGGATGGTCCTCCCGCACGACGTGACCGCTGTTACGCAGCGTCGTGACCTCGCTCCTTTTCAACCGCAAGAATTTATCGGCGATGCGATAAGCATGCAATTTCTTTTCCTCAATGAGATCCATGACCTTTTTTTCGGAAATACCCATAATCTGGGATGTTTCGCGCACCGAAATGAATTGTGTCGTCGTCATGGTCTAAAACACCCTCGCCTTTAAGAAATTCTGCCTGAAGATGCCCAATGGTCAATTTGAGAACGCTGGAACTTCCAGCTGTTTCCCTCACGCCTTCCGGGAATCTTGCCGGAATTCGCCAAAGCCTCAATCTCCTTCATCTCGATCTCAAGATATCGCGATACCTCGGCAATGTCCAGCACGTCTTCGAGCATCTGGCAATTTCCCTGAAAAACCGCGCCTTCCACGATGTTCAGTTGCGGGGCTGCGATATTGCCGTAAACGACCGCCGTCGGCATCAGGACAAGCAACTTGTGGGCGATGATGTCCCCCCGGACCCGTCCGGAAACGATCACGTTGTCCCCGCGGATATTAGCTTCGAGCTCGGCATGCTCCCCTACTGTCAACATGCCG
>MHGM01000102.1:1846-5152 GCA_001805565.1 Omnitrophica WOR_2 bacterium RIFCSPHIGHO2_01_FULL_52_10 | reverse complement strand
GAGGGGTTGCAATAACGATCCTTTTGACGCCGGCCACGCGCGCCGGGACCGCGGTCATGTAGACGGTGGATATCAATGGCGCCGTTCCCGCGGGAACATATATCCCCACCGTGTCCAACGGTAAAATATTCTCTTTAAGGAGAATTCCGGCACCGCTGCGCACACGGCAGCCCCTGGGGACTTGTTTCTTGTAAAATGCCGTGACGTTATTGAGGATGATTTTCAGGTCATTAATAAAATCGCTGGTGATATTCTGAAAGGCGCCGCTAATCTCGTTTTCAGCGACCCGCAACTCTTTGGCTGTCAGCTTCACCTTGTCGAACTTGCGCGTGTATTTGATGAGGGCGTCGTCCCCGTAGAGCCGAACGTCCTCGATGATCCCGCGGACCTTTTCCTCGACATGTTTTTTGCGAAAACTTAAGTGCCGGTTATACAGCGCCTGAATGCCCTCGCCGGTCTGCGTCAATATTTTCATACTTTAAGCTTCTCCTTCAAAATTTTTGTCGCTTTTTCCATAGCAGATCTTGCCCAATTGATATCTTTACTACCCGCCTGTGCCATACGGGGTTGTCCGCCACCGCTACCACCCGGAATTTCTTTATTTACTTCATCTGTCACTTCATTGGCCTTAATACCATTATTTTCCAAGTCAGGTGTCACAGCGATTACATACGAAGAACCTTCGCTCGTTGTAGTACCTACCAAGACAGCTGAAGGTGCTACTTTCTGCTTAATCAAATCGGCAGTCTTACGCAAGAGTTCAGAACTTGCATCTGGAAGAGTATAAGAAACAATCCTGACATTATTCACAATTTCAGCGGTGCTAACTATTGTATCAAGAGAATATCTGACCCTATCAAAGCGACTTTTTTCTAACTCTCTTTCTCGCTCTTTCGCTTTAGCCAGTTCTATGTTTTCACGCTTCAGGGCCTCTTCTTTCTGTATAAAAAGCTCGGCTTCTTTTCCAGTCTTCGCTTCCAGGCGGCGGATCCCCTGCGCGACCGCGCCTTCGGAGGTGACCTTGAAAGTCCCGATCTCGCCGGTATTCTTTAAATGCGTCCCGCCGCAAAATTCTTTTGAAACATCGCCAATGGAAACGACGCGGACCTTCTCACCGTACTTCTCGGCAAAAAAGGCCAGGGCGCCTTTCTTTTTGGCCTCTTCGATACCCAAAACTTCCTTTTGGACCGGAATCCGGGCAATAACATTTGCATTCACGCGGTCTTCGATCCTTTTGATCTCTTCCCTGCTGATCGCCTGGGGGTGCGAGAAATCGAACCGCAACCGGTCCTCGGCGACGAGAGACCCTTGCTGTTGAACGTGCGTTCCCAACACTTCCCGCAACGCGGCCTGCAAAAGGTGCGTGGCCGTGTGGTGACGCATAATCGCCGAGCGGCGTTCGACATCGATTTTTGTTTCAACCGTTTCATCAACGCGCAGCAATCCTTCTTCGACCACACCACGGTGGACGTAAACATCACTGAACTTCTGCGTATCTTCCACGCGGATTTTCCCTTTCTTGCCTATAATGTATCCCGTGTCGCCAATCTGTCCACCGGCTTCCGCGTAAAACGGTGTTTTATCCAGCACAACCTTGACCTGGTCGCCCCGGGAAACCTCTTTCACGTTCTGGTTATCAATGAACAACCGCAAAACCTTACCCGTACTTTGCGTATGTTCATACCCTTCAAATTTGGTTTTCGGAATATCAATATCAACTTCCGTTCCGACAAACACATCACCGGTCATTTTGCTACCAGCGCGGGATTTTTCTCTTTGCTTATCCATAAGCTTGTTGCTTTGTTCCTGCATCCTAACAAGAAAAGAATTTATCTTGAAGGCAAAGTTGGAATCTACAGCAGCTTTATCACTAATAGCTTTTGCAATGCTATTGTCAGTTAAGCCATGAGTGTCTCGATAAAAGAAACGAAGTTTTCCAAGCTCATCAACTTTTCCCTCTTCAGAAGTTTCTTTGTTTAAGATATTTTCGATTTTAAGAAGCATCTCAGGTATTCTTTCATTCCGAGTTACAAGATATGATTCTTGGATTCTTCTAATGTTGTCCCTGATGTTATCTTCTTTACCACTGTTTAAAAGCTCCCGATAAGGTTCTCTCATCAATGCTACTACGGTCGAAACAAGCTGATAAAGTCGTGCTCTTTGCTTGCCTAATGGAATCATCTTATCAGCAGCATCGATAATAAGTCTTTTAATAACATAGCCTCTTCCTTCGTTTGAAGGAATAACACCATCGCTAATTCCAAAAACAATAGCACGGATATGATCTGCAATTATTCGTTTATCCTGAAGCGAAATGTCGTATTGATTATTTTTAATTTCTCTATCAATAGCAGCAATGATCGGCGCGAACAAATCCGTTTCGTAATTGCTCTTTTTTCCCTGCACGACGGCAACGAGGCGTTCGAGACCCATGCCGGTGTCAATATTCTTATTGGGAAGCGGCTCTAAAACGCCGCCTTCCTGGCGGTTGAATTGGGTAAAAACCAGGTTCCAGATCTCCGAAAACCGTCCGCAGTTACAATCCGGGTCACATTTCTTGTTCGTACATTTTGGATTAACGCCGTAATCGTAGAAAATTTCTGAACAGGGTCCACAGGGACCGTTGGGCCCTTTTTCTTTGGCCTCGGCCGGCCAGAAATTGCTTTTATCACCGAGCCGGACGAGTTTTTGGGGGTCAATTTTGATGTCCTTGAGCCATATCTTCTCGGTCTCGTCATCGTCCGTGTACACGGAAACCCAAAGTTTCTCCGCGGGGATCTTGAGCTCCTTCGTCAGGAATTCCCAGGCCCAGCAAATCGCGTCTTTCTTGAAATAATCGCCGAAAGAAAAATTTCCCAGCATTTCAAAGAACGTGTGGTGGAAATCCGTTTTCCCGACCTTGTCCAGATCGTCGGTGCGTAAGCACTTCTGGCTCGATGCCGCGCGGGTGCAGCCGCCGATATACCCCAGGAATTGCCGTTTGAACTGCTGCATGCCGGCCGTCGTGAATAAAACCGTCGGGTCGTCTTTCGGGACGACCGAATCGCTGGCAACGATCCGGTGCCCTTTGGACGCGAAAAAATCCAGGAATTTTTTTCGGATCTCGCAAGAAGATAATGTCATATGTTTTTGACGGCTTTGAATACGGCGGCGGGGTTGAATCCACGGCGCATCAAATATCCATAAACTCTTTGCTTCATTTTCTCACGCGGAACACCGGTGTGTTTTGCCGCCCGGCGCTGGGCCAAGCGCGCGACGATCTCCTCTTCGGAATAATCCGACTTTGTTTCTCGAAGCTCTTCTTCG
>MHGM01000102.1:0-1818 GCA_001805565.1 Omnitrophica WOR_2 bacterium RIFCSPHIGHO2_01_FULL_52_10 | reverse complement strand
GATGCGCTTGGGGCCGAAGGGTTTGGCCAGACGCCAGGCGATCCATTTCCGGGCGAACTGCCGGTCATTGACAAGGTCAATGCCCTTAAAATAGCCGGCGGCCTCATCGACCGTCGGCTCACTGAATCCCTTCTGCCGCAACTTATCGCGTACTTCCTTCTCGCTGCGAAACCGAATCTTGAGAAGCCGGTAAATATAATTTCTCGCTGCTGCTGCGGTATCCTTAACCGGCCTACTTCGCTTCACGGATCTTCGCGCGGATCATCTTTTCAATTTTGTCCAGGACTTTAGGATTCTCCTTCAAAAACTTGCGCGCGTTTTCTTTGCCCTGACCGAGTTTTTCGTTCTCGAAGGCAAGCCACGTCCCGGATTTCTCGATGACCTCGTGTTGAACCCCCATGTCCAGAATGTCCGCGGAACGGGAGATCCCCTCATCGAAATAGATCTCGAATTCCGCTTCCCGAAAAGGCGGGGCCACCTTGTTCTTGACGATCTTCGCCTTGACGCGGTTGCCGATAAATTGCTCGCCCTGCTTGATCGAATCAATACGGCGCAGATCAATGCGCACCGACGCGTAAAATTTCAACGCGCGGACGCCGGTCGTGGTCTCCGGAGAACCGAACATCACCCCGATCTTCATGCGAATCTGGTTGATAAAAATAATGCATGTCTTGGATTTACTGATCGCGGCGGTGAGTTTACGCAGCGCCTGCGACATCAGCCTCGCCTGTAATCCCATATGGGCATCGCCCATATCCCCCTCAATTTCCGCCCGCGGTGTCAAGGCGGCCACGGAATCGATGACCACCAGATCAACCGCGTTGGAGCGTACCAGCGTTTCCGCGATCTCAAGCGCCTGTTCCCCGGTGTCCGGCTGGGATATCAAAAGTTCGTCCAGTTTGACCCCAACCTTGCCGGCGTACGTCGAATCAAAGGCGTGCTCCGCGTCGATAAACGCCGCCGTACCGCCCGCTTTCTGGACCTGGGCGATGATGCTTAAAGTTAGCGTTGTTTTTCCAGAAGATTCCGGCCCGTATATTTCGATGACACGCCCCCGCGGGACTCCCCCGACCCCCAACACCGCATCCAGCGCCAGACATCCCGTTGGAATTACCTCAATCTCCATGTGGATGGCCCCATCCATCTTCATGATGGACCCTTTGCCGAACTGCTTCTCGATCTGCGATAATGCCAGCTCCAGCGCCTTCTTGCGGTTCTCCAAATCAACAATCTTCTTCTGCTCTGCCATCTTACCCTCCCGTAAAATCCAAATTTATGGAACCCGCCTGCGGGGGGATCCAGACTGCCGTGAACATAAATTTGGTCATTGTGACTCCGACATCCCGTCGGATAACTGGCCTTCCCCTTACGTCCAGCGTTCCGTAAAGTTCCGGTCCCAAAAGAGGAACAAATTATACACGCTGCCGCTAAATGTGTCAATGAATTATCCGGCTGGGCAACCAAATTTCCACTTGATTTCGACGATATTTTTATGTTACTATGTGCCTTTATGCCGACCGCAAAACCCGCACAATCCAAGAAGCACATGACCGGCGCCGAGGCGCTCATCAAGTGCCTGAAAAACTTCGGAGTGGAGTACATCTGGGGGCTTTCCGGCGGGGCGGCCATCCCTATTTTTGACGCCCTGGTGGGCTCCAAGATCAAGCTGGTCCTGGTGCGCCACGAACAAGGCGCCACACACATCGCCGACGGCTACGCCCGTGCGACGGGTAAACCCGGCGTAGTTTTGGTAACGAGCGGTCCCGGCGCGACGAATACCGTCACCGGCATTATGACCGCGCACATGGATTCGGTGCC
>MHGM01000101.1 GCA_001805565.1 Omnitrophica WOR_2 bacterium RIFCSPHIGHO2_01_FULL_52_10 | reverse complement strand
CGAGAATAATGCCTTTCATAACGCTATAAATTATTCATCATCCTCTTCCTCATAATTAAATTCAATCTTGCTTTGTAAGACGATTTCGTTCAGGATTTTTTTTAAGTAACCCTGTTTTACGGCTTCCATAAAGCACTGGTGTAGGCGGGGAATATTGATTATTTCTTCAATACACTGCATATATCTGCCAACGATTTCTTTAACTGAATAGACTCTTAAAGCGTTAGCTTTAATTCCACTAAGAAGATGTTTCGGTTTCTCTTGTGACTTGATGACAAAAGTAACTGGGTATCTGTGTATTTTATCTATGTCGAGAAAATATTTTTTTACATCCAAAGTCTCGGTCACTTGAAAGAAACGACCTAAGGGCTTCATAACAAAATCAACACCGCCGTCGTTGGCATTTGTCCGGCCTGTCTTGTACAGGGTTAAGTTATCTTCACGAATTTTTTTCGGATCAAAACCCCAGTATATTTTTTGATCGTGATAGTAGTACTTCAGTATTGAATAGCTAACAATTTCAAATAATCTTGCATCAATATTTGGCTCAAGTAAACCAAGAATAAAGTTTGTAACTTCTTTTAGTTTTTTCCCTTGGATTCCTTGTAATTCTAAACATGTTTGAACAAATTGTTCAAAGGCATCTTTTTTAGTTTGTGCGTACTTGTCTACGATTTCAATTATGGCCTGCGCAATGTTGTAAGTTTTTTTCGAAATTTTGATTATAATTAGATTTTCATTAAACCAGTATTTGTTAGTTTCTAGATCTCTTAAAATTGGAACATATTCCGAACTTGGAAAAAATTTTTGGAATTCAGAATTGAGCCTATTGTTTAAGGCGTGGTTTTGTAACTTTGCTCCAAATGGCAATTCTCTTTGTCGTTTGAATAATTTTGTAAATTCCACTCCCTTGTATTTGGAATAGCTATTCTTTTTGTCAAAACCACCTTTGACATAATCTTCAAGAACCACATAGATCGCATATAAATTAGCAAAACTTCCCCGAGCTTTTGCGCCCCTGTTCGCTGAACGAGTTTTTATTGCAATGTATTGCAAGATTTGGCTTCTCTCAAAGATGTCGTCTGATGCGTTTCCAAAATATTTTTTGAGAGTCGCTTTAATTATTGTGACAAATAAATTGTCCATGGATTTTAAAATAAGGCCAGAGCTCCCTCCTGTTCAGCAAATTGTGGTTCAAAAGTCCTTGGCTTTCTAATAAGTTTCTCTCCATTATATTCTTTTCGAAGGTTAAGCCTTCTTAATCCGATTTTTACGTAATCCTCCTGTAGCTCTATGCCAATTGATCGACGATTCAGTTGCTTTGCAACAAACGACGTTGTGAATGTTCCGGAAAAGGGATCTAAAACTAAATCGTCCTCGGATGAGCTGGCTTTAATAATTCTTTCTAATAAGGCTATAGGTTTTTGTGTTGGATGATCCTCGTATTCATCCATTCTGTATCTAACTCTCGAAAATTCCCAGACGTTTCCAGGGATTTTTTTTGAGTTGTAGATTTGTGGGGGATTTTTTCTGTAATCAATGAGTTTTCTCTTTGCCCCTGTTTTTGCTTCTACCATAATTTCGTCGGCATTAAACGTGTAGTCGTTCTTGTCTTTTACACAAAAAAGTATCGGTTCATACATTGATCCGTAATATCTTTTTGCCTGCACACTAGAGCTGTCATAGTACCAAACCAGACGTGATAGAATTGTTAATTTGTCTCTTAAAAAAATATCGAAGTAGGGCATGAATTGAGTAGATGTCATTACATAAAAACTTCCATCTGGTTTCAATTTTTCAATACATAAATCAAGCCACTTGTATGACCATTCTAGGTAACTCTCGTCGTTTTCCCATTTTTCTTTGTGGCCGTTAAAATTTTTACCTATGTTATATGGAGGGTCGGCAAAGATTAGATCAATTGACACGTTTTCTATGGTTTCAAGGGCAGTCAGAGCATCACCCATGATTATTTGGTGAGATTCATTGCCCAATTTCTCTATATCTTGGTTAGCCATAAATCAGTATTTTGGAGCTTATGTCCCTATTGTACCCAATTTTCCTAATTAAATAAATGTTTTCGGAGCGAAGGGAGGAAACATCTTATCCCCCTCTATAAAAAAAAATTCAAAATTGTGTGGTATAAGGAGTATAAAGCAGCTGTCAAACATGGCCTCAATCCGTTTATGAATCATTTTCTGCAGACACAGTACCATACGCTACCCACCATTGAAAAATCTCGTGCGCCACCGGCACCGCGGCGGCGCTGCCCTCGCCTCCGTATTCGACCAGCACGGTCACGACGATTTCCGGATTCTGGTACGGCGCAAAGCCGGTAAACCACGCATGCGGAGGCTTGCCGCCCCCCGCCTGTGCCGTGCCGGTTTTGCCGGCAATCGCTACGGGGAGCGTGCCCAACGCACGGGCGCTGCCGTCCGTCACCGTCTGGCGCATGGCCGCCTTGACTACATCGAGGACCGCGGTGCCTACGGATCCAATCCGCTGGAGAGGGACGTCTCCTTCTTCACGCATTACGACGTGCGGCGTCACGAGATAACCGCCGTTGGCAAACGCCGCGGTCATACGCGCCACTTGCAGCGGTGTCGCCAACACGTCCCCCTGTCCGATGGCGAAATGATAGGTATCCCCCACATACCACGGCTCGCCTTTTACCCGCTCTTTCCATTCCGGGGTAGGAATAAATCCTTCGCGCTCACCAGGCAGGTCAATGCCTGCCGCTTCCCCAAGGCCGAATGCGCGCGCGTAACGTGCCATGCGATCTATGCCCAGCCCCACACGGTCTTCAAATCCCCCTCCGACGACATAGAAATACGTATTCACGGATTCTGCCATCGCCCCATAGACATCAACCCAGCCATGGCCGCCGGCTTTCCAGTCAGGAAAAAACCAATCTCCCACGCGCAAACCGCCGGTGGAAAGAATCTTGGTGCGCGGCTCTACCACGCCCTCCTGCAGAGTAGCTGCGGCAATCATAGGCTTGATCGTAGAGCCGATGGGGTATTGCCCTGCAAGGACGCGGTTAAACAGCCTCTGTTGGGGGTCTGCAAGAATGCGTGCGACGTATGCTGCATCCCCGCCTGCGAATTCATTGATCCGGAAGGCGGGCAGGCTCACGAGCGCGCGCACCTCGCCCGTCCGCGGATCAAGCGCCACGGCCGCACCGCCGTTCCCCCCGACCGCGGTAATCGCGCGTGCAAGTGCGCGGGATGCCGCCGCCTGCAGGCCCTCGTCAATCGTGAGCGTCACGTCCGCGCCATGGCGGGGCGGTTCTTCGATGACGGAGGTTTCTCCCTGTCCGCGGGCATTGACTTCAATCTGCCGCCTGCCCGGCATGCCGCGCAAGAGCGTTTCATACTGCTTCTCCACGCCGCTTTTACCGAGCGTGTCGTCCCTGGCATACCGCGCGGGATCTCCTTCCAGGCGTTCCCATTCTTCGGGCGTCATTTTACCGACATATCCCACGACGTGCGCGAGCGAGTCTTCATCAAGCGCCCGGCGCCGGTCGCGCGGCACCACGCGTATCCAGGGTAATTGATCCTGATGCGCCATCACGCGCACCGCCGTCTCGGCCGCCACCTCATCGGAGAGTATCACCGAAGAAAACAGCGCGCTCCCTTCTACGAAATCGGCGCGCACATCATCCCCCACCGTCACGCCGTACGACGTCAGCACGGCAAGCGCAGCGGCGCGCGCGTCAGGCGTGCGCGGGGCGCGGCGGGCATCCGCTTCAACCGCGAGCGCGGTCGCATTGTCCGCAAGTACTGCCCCGTGACGGTCGCGCACGATGCCGCGATGGGCGGGAATGGTCTCGACGCGCAAGCGATTTCCTTCGGCATAGGCGCGCCACATCGCTCCCTCACGCACTTGCAACTCGACCAACCGGACCACGATGACGATGCCGACGAGGATCGCCGCAAGAGCGGCGGCGCGCACTGCCCCGGGCGTGAGCACTCCCTGCGCACGCGCACGGGAAGGAAGGTCAACGCCGACCTCCCCAGACGGTCCGCGGGGAGCGGCGGGCAGCACGGCATCAGGCCCAAATAATGAGGACGGCTTATGCATACATGCACATACATTAAGACCAGAGAAGAATACAATTATGAAAATTTAACTGCCAGGCGCAAACGCTCGCGTCCGTCCGAGCGCCGCACGCACCGCCCCTGCGCACAGCAGCGCGGCAATGGCGTGCCCGATGATCGAGAAGCACACGATGCGCCATTCGCCTGCAGACGGCCACCACGCCACGCGCAGGAACGCTGCCGCAAGCAATATCGCAAAATACGCGGCGCTCGCAGCGCTCACCGAGACTCCCCGGCGCAGCCACAGAGGCATGGCTATACGCGGGTCGCGCGTGAACTGTACTACCATCCACGCCGCGGCGAGCGCCATCAGATGATACGGCGGCGCAGGCATGCGGGCAAGGTCCATGCCGATCCCCAATCCAAACACCCACAGAAGCGCGCGGCGCGGCGAAGACAGCAGAAGAGCGATCAACGCCGCAAGTAACGGCACAGACATAAAATTCTGCCACGACGCTTGGAGAAGCCAGGGAACGCCGTAGGACGATAGGATGCTTATCAGCACCGCGCACACGAAGATGACGAATCCGCGGCGAAGCATACGCGCAAAAATTACGGAGCGCCTACGATCACAAAAACAAATGATCGAAGCGCGAGAGGAATCGCAGACACTTCGACGTGAAGAAACGGCGCGTGAGCGCGTCGTTCCGCAATCCGCACGGTGCCCAACACCAGATCGCGCGGCACCCGTTCATCCAACCCCGCCGTCAATACGATATCCCCCGGCGCAATCACGGCATCCAGCGGAAGGAGATCAAGCACGATGCCGCCTTGGGTGTCCCGTCGAAGAATCCCTTCAAAGGCACTGCCGGCGATGCGGGCGGGAATCGCGGTGGTTGCGTCCGTAAGAAGGGCGACGACCGAAAACTCGCGATCCAACGCCTGTACGCGCCCGACCATGATGCCGTCGCCGGTCACGACCGCAGCACCCGTCGTGACGCCGCGCGAGTATCCCTGATCAATCAGAATGCGCGTGCGTTCCTCATGCACCTGCGCCAAGATGCGCGCGGACAGCGTGGCGAAACCGCGCGGGGCGGCATACTGCACCAGTGTTTTTAATTCATCGTTTTCTTCGCGGCATACCGCCAAATCGCGCGCCGCGGCCGTAAGCCGCGCCACGTCTTCCTGCAATGCCTCCTGCGTACGGCG
>MHGM01000100.1:7051-7780 GCA_001805565.1 Omnitrophica WOR_2 bacterium RIFCSPHIGHO2_01_FULL_52_10 | reverse complement strand
AGCAGGCTCATCCTGCCGCAGAGTTTATCCACCAAACAAAACGCTAGATCTTCGTATTGTGTTTTATCCATAGCTGTCTTTTAAAAAGCTAAAATCCATTCCTTTTTATTATAAGGACAAACGCCGCGCAGGCAAGTTTATTTCGCATTCTTCTTCGGCTGCGTCGTCACAATGACGACTTTATTCAAATCGCAATACCGCTGGGCCAATTGCCGGATATCTTGCGCGCTGACGCGGTCGATGGCGGCCTCATAATCCTCGTAATGCCGGTATCCCAGGCCGTAAAGCTCATCCAATCCGCTGACAAAACTTAAAGACGCGTTCGTTTCCAGTCCCGCCCGGAAAAGACCTTTGAGATACGTTTTGGTATTTTTTAGTTCCGCGTCGGAAACAAGTTCACTCTGGAGATTCTGGATCTCCTGTCGCAATGTCTGTTGCACCTGCGCGATCTTTTCCTGTGTCGTCAGGACATAAAAATAGACCCAGCCGGCATCCAGGGCCGTGGCCGAATCGCCGCCTAAAGTATACGCCTGCCCCAATTTCTCCCGGACGCTGTTAAAGAGCCTTCCGCTAAAAGAAGATCCCAAGATCGCCGCCAATATATCCAGCCCATACCGGTCAGGGTTCTTCAGATCCACCCCGCGAAAACCATACATGACCATGGCCTGCTCTTTGTCCATGAACAGTTCTTTGGCGCGCGGTTCTTTGGGGAAATCTTCCGATGATGGC
>MHGM01000100.1:3486-7036 GCA_001805565.1 Omnitrophica WOR_2 bacterium RIFCSPHIGHO2_01_FULL_52_10 | reverse complement strand
TTCGGGGCAGCGGACCAAATTTATTTTTTAAAACATCCTTGATCTTTTCTGGTGCGATATCACCAAAAACAGAAATGACCATATTCGGCGCTACGGCCAGGCGATGGTAAAAATCAAGTACGTCCTTACGATCAATACGGTCAATGGTCTCGATCGTACCGCCTTCGTCCAGGCGCAAAGGATGGGTTTGAAAAATGGCCTGCTTTAAAGCCAAAGCTGTTGTTTGAAAAATGTCATCTTCCCGCTGGCGCACGGCCGCTTTCATGTCTTCTTTTGTTTTGAGGATTTCCTCTGGCGGGAAAGTTGGATTTTTGATCATCGATTCGATCATGTCTAACGCCTGGCCCAGGTCTTCGGAGAGACATTCCACGCTCAAACCAAAACTGTTTTTCCCCGAGAAAGTATCCAAATCCATACCCAGAGATTCGCTCTTTGCCGCGATTTGCTGCGCGCTAAACGCCTTTGTGCCTTTGGCCAAGACATCCGCGGTGAGCATCGAAAGACCGTTAAGTTCAGGCGCTTCCTGGCGCGTCCCTCCCTGCAGCGACACACGGATCGAAGCAATAGGCAAAGTGTGGTCTTCCCTTAAAAGGACCGTCAACCCGTTATCCAAAACAGATTTCCGGATCTCTCCGGGATGAGCTTCCGGACGATTCTCCCGCGGTGATTTTTCCTGCTGCGGTTTTAAAAGAACAACGGTCAGCGCCGGTTCGATCAAATACTGGACTGCCACGCGCTGGATATCCTGCGCGGTAACTTTTTTAACGGCCTCGACATATTTTTGTGAAAATTGATAATCCCCCGTCCAGGCCTCATCGACGGCATGGGCATACGCCACTCCCGATGCCTTTTGCAGACTGAATAAATGCCCGCTGAGAACCTGCCGCTTCGCTTTTTCCAAATCTTTTTTAGCGACCCCCTTCCGCTGGACCGTCCCGATCTCTTCCCATACAGCCGCAATCGTTGGCTCAACATTTTCTTGTCCCAAAACGGCGTCCTCCCCGTTTTGGGAAAGGACCGCGGTGATCTCAAAAAACCCGCGGTCAACCGGCGTAAAATTGGCCGCGGATATCGCGTGGACCAGATCTTTTCTCTTGGCGACATTAAGATACAGCGGGGAACTGTCCCCCTGCCCCAGGATCATTGCCAGAATATCGAGCGCGTAGAGATCGCGGTCCAAAAGGCTCACACCGCTAAAGGCCATGACCAGCCGCGTCAACTCCGTCGGATATTCCTGTTCATACCGCCGCGGGCTGATCTGCGGCGGCTCAGAGGGAAGGTTGCGCAGGACGCCTCTTTGCCGCGCAAATCCGCCGAAAACTTTCTGGACTTTGGCAAACAGGTCCTGCGCACGGACATTCCCGGCGATCGATAAAATAATGTTGTTGGAGACGTAACGGGAGCGGTAATAATTCCCCAGGTCGTCGCGCGTCACATCAAGGAGTAATTTCTTATAACCGATGACCGGATAATGGTACGGATGTTGCAGGTAAATATTCTCAAAGGCGATTTCACCAAGCCTGCGGTCGGGGTCGTCTTCGTTCAAACGCATCTCCCCGATGATGACCTGCCGCTCTTTTTCCATTTCCTCCTGTTCGAGGCTGGAGTTCATCAGCATATCGGCCAGCGTACCCAGCGCCGTGTCGAGGGCTTCGGGAGGAACTTCGAGGGTATAGATCGTGTAATCCTGCCCCGTCGACGCGTTGATCGTTCCTCCCAGCGCCTGGATATGGGAAGCGATCTCCCCAACGCCTTTTTCCGGCGTGCCTTTAAAAAGCATATGTTCCAGAAAATGGGATATACCGCTGCCCAAATACTCGCCTTCGGTCGCGGAACCCGTTTGAACCAGGCCATACACGCAGACGACCGGGCTGGCGGGCATTTCCTGCACCAGGACCGTCAAACCGTTATCGAGGATCTGCTTGCTGGCAGAATCAGCGTATGCCGGGAAGGGAAGAAAAAGACAAATGGCTGCGATAGAAAAACAGGCGCTGGTCTTACGCATATATATTTTTACCGACGATCATCTTCCTTTTTATGATATTCATCAAGCAGCCGCCGGATATCGGCATTGACGTTGCGCGCGATCTGCGTGCAGGTAAAGATCAGTAACGAGAACTGCCACACGTCTTCCGGCCCGGCCAGCAATCCGGTATCGACATTTTCCTGCCGCTGCAAAAGATCCCCGTAATGCCGGATGGCGGCGGAAAGTTTTCCTTCGTAAACATCAAGGGTGTTCGTCTGGTTATTATAGTGCAAAGACGGAAGCGTCACGCCGCGGACGATCAAAAAGTTGATGAATGAATTCTGGTTAAACCCCTGTTCCCCATCGAATTCGAAACCGTTGAATTGCGGATTATTGGGAGGGACGATCAGCGACGGCTTCTCCACATAAAGATTCCCCTGGCGCACCACCGTGTCGCCGTAATTGATCGATGATTCCGAAAGCAGGATATACGGCACGCGCGTGGTGCTGAAGGGCAATAGCGCCTGCGCGCGCGAGCGGATGATCTCGGTTTCCTTTAATGCCTTTGTCCAGGCGTTTTCGAGGTCCATTTGTTCTCGCTTTATCGTGACCCTGAAAAGAATCCTTTTCAGGTTATGCTTAGAGAGATGACTCTGATTCGGACGGAGCCTCATCAGAGTCCTTGTTTCTTCTTTGGGAATATGACCCTGAAAAGAATCCTTTTCAGGGTCCTTGTTTCTTTTCTAGTAATTATGCAAACCTCTCTCCCTTTCGGGTAGAGAGGTTTACATTTGATGTAGAAACTGGCGGAGAGGGAGAGATTCCCCCGCCCTTCTAAATACATTGAGGGCGGGGCCCCGCTTACGAGGACATTTTTATCCAGATAAGCGGGGGAACTCTGCCTCGTTTAAATGGCGGAGAGGTCGGGATTCCTCCGCCCTTCCTGACAACATTGTAGGCGGAGTCCCGTCTTCTTCCCAGTTATTTTGAAAAGACGGGAGAACCCGTCGAAATACACGGAGAGGGAGAGATTCGAACTCTCGAGACACATTACTGCGTCCACACGCTTTCCAAGCGTGCTCATTCAACCGCTCTGACACCTCTCCGAAATTTGCGCAGCAAATTTCGGAGATGTCTCGCCCTTCCTCAATTCAAGAAAAGGGCGGACGCTCCGAGAAATAGTCCATTAGAATAACACAAAAATTTTATTTTAGAAAAAATAAACGGAGAGGTAGAGATTCGAACTCTAGAAGGACTTACATCCTCAACGGTTTTCGAGACCGCCCCATTCAACCACTCTGGCACCTCTCCAAGAATTCTTGGTTTTTCCGCCAAAGGCGGACCCGCCTCTGGCGGGCGAGACCGTCCGATTCAACCACTCTCGCATCTCTCCCCAAGATTGTCTTTGACCCACTTCCTTCCGACCCCGGATTTTAAAAAATTCTCTCTCTTGCGCGCGTCCGTATAATTTGCGTAATTTTCTTCAATAACTATCAACCACGGACGGCTCGCCTTCGTAGATTTTGTTCTTCCAGCATTGTGAGCCATTAACCTTACCTTGGCATCACTTTCTCTGCTGGAGCC
>MHGM01000100.1:1056-3406 GCA_001805565.1 Omnitrophica WOR_2 bacterium RIFCSPHIGHO2_01_FULL_52_10 | reverse complement strand
TTCCACCAGAGGTGGACCCGCCCCTGGCGGGCAACCACTCTGCCACGTCTCCGAGAAACTACATCTTATCTAAAAAAGTCCGCGGCGGTCCCGGAAAAACAAGCTCCTTCTCCCCGAACGCGCCCGCGGCCCTCTTTCTTTCCAAAAGGCCGAACACGTCCATATCCGTGGGGACCTCACGCTGTGCTATTTTAAGACTTCTTTTTTGAAAGTCAACATTTTGCCAGCGAAGCTCCAGAGGGGAATGAAGAGCAGAGGTCAAAAAGAAGGACTACATCTTGCGATGTTCACTCAACGCCTCGGCAAAGGCCTCAACGATATCCTGGTCGATCTTGCCTCCCATCTTGCGAAGCTCATCGCAGGCCTGCGCCGGGCTCATCCCGTCCCGGTAAGGGCGCTCCGAAGTCAAGGCATCAAAAATGTCGGCGATGGTGGCGATCCTCGCCAGCGAAGAGATAGCGTCGCCTTGAAGGCCATCAGGATAGCCAGTACCGTCGAGTTTCTCATGATGGTGGCGGACGACATCGCACAGATGATTTAAGGAACGGATCGGTTTGATGATGCTCTCTCCGATTTCCGGGTGCTTACGCATCAATATCCATTCTTGTTCGTTCAACACCCCATTTTTCTGCAGGACCTCATCGGGGATCCCGATCTTGCCCAGATCATGGAGACGCGCGGCGTCGCGCAGCGTCTGGATATCCTGCGCGTCAAGCCCGAGCTTGCGCGCGATCATCACGCAATGCTCCGCCACGCGATCCAGATGCCCACGGGAATATTTGTCCTTAGCATCCACCGCCAGCGCCAGCGCCGAGATCGTTTCGAAATAGGTTTTTTCCATGTCCTGGTTCAACCGGGCGTTCTCGATGGAAACGGCCGTCTGCGCGGCGACGTTGGCGAGCAGGCTCACTTCATCTTCCTCAAACATCTCCGGGACCTTCCTACCGCTGACGATGATCATCCCCAGGGTCTTTTCTTTCATAATGAGCGGCGCGCAGATCATCGGCGTCATGGCCAGATACGCGAGCGATTTTGTCTCCTTGATAACGGCGGGTAATTCGGGGAATAACAACGGCCGGCGCGACGTGAGGACCGAATAAAGAGTTGTTCCCTCCCTGACATCGACAGGCTTCTGCCGCTGGAGCTCAACCGTAGTACCGTATATGCAGCGGGTCGTCAATGTCTTTTTACCTTCTTCCAATACCAGCAACGCTCCTGCCTTGCCGCCGAGCCCGTCGGTGACGGTCTCTAATATCAGCCCCAGGAAGGTGTCGATATTCTGCATGTTGGAGATGCCCTGGCCTATTTTCGTCATCACGGTATGCAGGGTCTTGCGGGCCAGTTCCAGGCTGCGGACGTTTTCTTCCAGCCTTTCGGTGATGGCCGAAAACGACTGGGCCAGGACCGCGATCTCATTTTTCTCCTCGCCAAGCGCACGGATTCTTTCCGGGCTCAAAATGCTCTCCAACGCCTGGCGGTTGGATTCCGTCACCTGGACCAACTGGCTTAATACGTCCCGCATTGACGCGTAACCGACGATCACGCCCAGAACGATGAAAATCAACGTCACGTTGAATTCATTGGTTGTCAACTGAATCCGGCCGTATTCTTTAATCTGCTCATAAAAATAGTACAAAACGACCGTTGGGATAACGGACATCAAGAGAAACAGGATGGTGAATTTGCGGACGATCGAGGTGTCCTGGATGGACCCTCCGATTTTCTCTTTTGAATAACGCTTTTTAGACGCCTGGCTCATATCCGATTTTGTTACAATCCCGATGTCCCCTGGGTGTGAAATATCACTATTGTAACTAATACCTATATATCCCGCCATCAATAATTCATCTATTTTGGCGAATGGCGAGAAAAACGAGACATTATAAGCATAACATGCAGATAGGGACAATGGCGGGGGTTAACGGGGGAACCCTTTCTCGTTAAATGGCGGAGAGACTGGGATTCGAACCCAGGAGGCCTTGCGGCCTGACGGTTTTCAAGACCGTTCGATTCAACCACTCTCGCATCTCTCCAAAAAATTTTCTCTAATCCACTTTCTTCCAACGCCGGATTTTAAGAAAGCTTCTCTTTTCCGAGCTTCGGTATAATTTGTGTAGCCTTCTTCAGCGACTATCAGCCACGGACGGCCTGCCTTCGTAGACTTTGTTCTTCCAGCATTATGAGCCATTAATCTAGTTCTGGCATCATTGTCTCTGCTGGATCCAATATAAAATTTTTTTACCGATTGACTATAAAGAATATAAATGCAAGGCATACTGTAGGTTTTTCCGCCAAAGGCGGACCCGCCTCCGGCGGGCAAGACCGCCGCATTTCCGCCAGAGGTGGACCC
>MHGM01000100.1:0-1044 GCA_001805565.1 Omnitrophica WOR_2 bacterium RIFCSPHIGHO2_01_FULL_52_10 | reverse complement strand
CAACCACTCTGCCACGCCTCCAAAAGGGATAACCCTTCAAAAAATCTTCTCGATCGCGGCCAGGTAAATATCGCGGGCACCCCTGAACACGTCGCCGCCAAACTGCGGGAACGTGGACTGCCAGACCACCAGATCGAGCAAAAGGACCATGACGCAGAGGCTGAACACAAAATAAAGACTCATCTGGAAAAGATAGGACGGCTTTATGAAAGAGGACTCCTCGTCCTGCAATTCCCGGGCGAGAAGAATGATGTGCATCATAAAAAAGAACCCGGCGAAGAACTGAAAATAATGGACATACGCGCTCAAGTCATGGAGCTTGCCCCAGATAAAGAAAACCACAAAAAGAAGCAACGTATATACAGGGACGGTCCGGGCGATGGCATGATTAAGCGGCGTGAGAAATTTAAACACCTCCGTCATGGCGCTTTGCCCGCCCTGGTACATCTTGTCGAAACGGTGCAGGAACAGGAATACCAGAAGAAAAGCGCACATCCCCCACTTGAAAAATTCACCGTGGGGGGGCGGGTAAACATCCAAATGATTGTAAAAATTCACGCCGCTGGCATAGACGACCGGCGCGAACAAAACCGTAAAAATAATCCTTAAAAGAAAAAGCACTCCTTCGCCCATTGTGTCAATCCTTTCGTACAGTCGTAAGTCGTAAGTTATAAGTCGTAAGCAAAAAAAGTTATACAAAATACAATAAAAGATCAGCTAAAATACTTACAATCTACCGTTCTTTTGCTTACTGCTTACGACTTACCACTTATTACTATTTTTTCAAGTCCCCCCATGTACGGCCGCAGGACTTCGGGGACCACGACATCGCCTTCGGCGGTCTGGTAATTTTCCAATAACGCGACGACCGTACGCGCTAACGCCACCCCGGAACCGTTGAGCGTGTGAACCAGCGTCGGCTTAAGGGTCGTCTTTCCCTGCCTGCCGGACAGGCAGGCCTTAAAACGGATATTCGCCCGACGCGCCTGGAAATCCTCGAAATTCGAACAGCTGGAACATTCCAGCCATTTGTCCAAACCGGCG
>MHGM01000099.1:17285-21689 GCA_001805565.1 Omnitrophica WOR_2 bacterium RIFCSPHIGHO2_01_FULL_52_10 | reverse complement strand
TGCTTGGTTCATCTAAAATATAAACGACTCCCACCAGCCCCGAGCCGACCTGCGTGGCCAACCGGATCCGCTCGGCCTCTCCACCCGAGAGCGTGGAGCTCTTGCGGTCAAGCGTCAAATATTCCAGTCCGACATCGATGCAAAAATCCAGCCGCCGCCGGATCTCTTTAAGAATCGCTTCGCTAATCAAAATCTTTTCCTTTGACAACTTTAAGGAAGAAAAAAATACTTTCGCCTGGGTAATGGATAACGCCGTTGCCTGCGCGACATTTTGCCCGTTGATCTTCACGGCCAGAGATTCATCTTTGAGCCGCGCGCCCTTGCAGGCCGGACACGGCAGCACGGACATATATCGGGAAATCTCGTCTTTGAGCCAATCGCTGCCGGTTTCGCGGAACATCCGCTCAAGATACCGGACAACGCCCTCATAAGGCTTACCCCCGATATCATCGTTGGAGCCATAGAAAATAATATCCCGCATTTTTTTGTTCAGTTGCGCGAATGGCTCATAGGCATCGATAGGATGACGGCTGGCCAGTTCGCGCATGACGGCACGGTAGTACATAAGATAGCCCCGGCGTCCTTTTTGAGCCGGGGCAATCGCATTGACCCACGGCCTGCTCTGATCCGGGACCAGAAGTTCAGTATCTATTTCCATGCGCGTACCCAAACCGTTACAGGTCGGACACGCTCCATACGGCGAATTAAAAGAAAAATTGCGCGGTTCGATCTCGGGGATGCTGATCCCGCAATCGATACACGCGTAATTTTCACTGAATATCCTTTCCGGGTGTTTCGCAAGGCTTCCGTGGGAGCCTTGCGAGCCCTGGAAATCCACGGTCAAAAGGCCCTGACCGATCTCAAGCGCAGTTTCCACCGAATCGGTCAACCGTTTTTTGACGTCCTGCCTGATGGTCAAGCGGTCGATCACGACTTCGATATTATGCACTTTATATTTATCCAGTTTGATCGTGTCCTCAACGCCATAAATTTTCTTGTCAATACGTAACCGCGCGAATCCGGCTTTGGCGACCTTGCTGCCCATATCACGGTACTCGCCCTTGCGTCCGCGTATCAATGGCGCCAGAAGCGCAATGGAAGTCCCTTCCTGCAGGTCCATGATCTGCCCAACGATCTCGGGGACCGTCTGGCGTTCGATGGGCTTATTGCACTTATAACAATACGGCGCGCCCACGCGGGCGAAAAGAAGCCGCAGATAATCGTAAATCTCCGTTTGGGTGGCGACCGTTGACCGCGGATTGCGGCTGGTCGTCTTTTGTTCGATGGAAATCGTTGGCGAAAGCCCGGAGATGTGCTCAACATCGGGCTTCTGGAGCTGTCCGAGGAACTGTCGGGCATAAGCCGAGAGGCTCTCGACATAACGCCGCTGGCCTTCGGCGTAAATGGTGTCAAAAGCCAAAGAAGACTTTCCCGATCCGCTTAATCCCGTGACCACAACGAATTTGTTGCGGGGGATCTTCAGGTCGATGTTCTTGAGATTATGTTCTTTGGCGCCGCGGATAATGATGTAATCAGAATTCATAGGATGGAATAAGGTAACCCTTTGCTCCCTCACTTACGCCTGCCTGTCCGGCAGGCAGGTTCGGTCGCTCAGGGTGATTCGCCGCCATTTTTCTATAATAAAGTAATGGCGGCGAATCAAAAAATCGCCATGTCCCGAGGATGTCTTCCCGAGACATGGCGACATTGAAAAGAAACCTACATTATTTTCTTTTTGCTGCTTTTTTTCTTTTGCCTCCACGGACCATCTTGGCGCAAGAAATGTCACCGTGCTTGTCGATGAAGTAGAGATATCCCCCCACCTTCTTGATGCCGACCTTGGCGACCTTCTTTGCCTGCCCGCCTTTTTTGCTGCCACGGGCCATCTTCGCGCACGACACGTCGCCGCGCTTGTCCACGAAGTAGAGGTATCCTTTTTCCTTCTTGATGCCTACTTTCGCTACTTTCTGAGCCATTGACTCACCTCCTTGTATTGAACTGCGGTTTAATTAGGTTTTACGTCCCTATCCCTGTCCCCTGACAGAACTGTCTCAAGGTCTGCATCCCGGAGAGGACCGCCAGATAGCTCGTTTTGGGGTTCTCCGGAGAGACCACATTGTCGGTACGCGTCACGATGCGCCCGAAATCGCCGACAATCCCTATCTCATGCGAATTAACTTTATATTTCGGCGAAGTCATGATGCAAACGGTGATCTTATCCTTCGCCTGCGAAGCAAGCGCGAGCGTTGCGGCGACATTGATATTTTGCGGAAAAAATTTCACCGCGGAGTCTACGCTTCCCTTAAAAAGGACCGTCTCTTTTTTGATGGTGGCAAGATCGACTCCTTTTCGGACAAGATACGGATTACCGGCAAATCCATTCAATGGCTTTCGGGTGGTCAGGTTGATCTCGCGGATACGCGCCAGGCTGGCGGATTTGATAGCGTCAATTCCGGCGATGGCGCCAGAGGGGATCAGCAGATGACAGCCATTCTTGCGGGCCAAACTGAACAGGTCTTGAGCGTCCAGAAGTTTCCCAACGCTCATCGCAATGACATCTCTTTTCTCCAGGAGGGCCTCCCGGACGATTTCTCTGGTGCTCTTGGCGTTAACGGCTTCGATCATCAGGTCGCAACTTTTAAGAAGCGCTTGTAACGAGCTCTTTCCTATCGGACCAGCGGAAAGTTCTCGTCGCAGCTTCTCAACCCTTCCATATTCAATATCATAAAGACCCGTCAATTGGCAATCTTTTTTTAATCCTTTTGAAATATACCGCGCGATCCCTCCGCCGATGGCGCCGCAGCCTACGATCCCGATTTTCAATCTGCGCTTTCGATAAGACATCACGCGTGCACGATAATATTATCGATCAATCGCGTCTTGCCGAACCATACGGCGAGCACGATCATTGTTTTACCCTGAATTCTCTTAAGCGGCGTGAACGTATCCGCGTCCACGCACTCAATGTAATCAATCCGCCCCGAACCCGCTCTCGTAATGCGCGAACGTATCTTACTAATGATCGCCATCGCGGAATGATTCCCCGCGGTGACGTTTTGCCGGGCTTCTCTTAAGGAGCGATACAGCACTTTTGCCTCTTTGCGCTGGCTCACCGTCAAATACTCATTGCGCGAACTCATCGCTAATCCGTCAGCTTCACGGACCGTTGGACAAATCTTCACAATGACCGAAAAATTTAAATCCCGGGCCATCCGCGTTACGACCGCCGCTTGCTGGGCATCCTTCTGCCCCAAGTACAAAACATCCGGCATCACGATATTAAGCAACTTTCCGACAACCGTCGTGACGCCCCTGAAATGCCCGGGGCGGGATTTCCCGCACAACACGTGCGTCATCCGCTCCACTTCAATATATGTCAAATACCCCTCAGGGTACATCTCTTCTGCCGTCGGTACAAACATTATATCAACCTTTTCTTTCTTTGCCAGCTTTTTATCTGCCTGCTCCCGACGGGGATATTTCCCAAAATCTTCCTCTGGGCCGAATTGTTTGGGATTAACGAAAATGCTCAATACGACCAGATCATTTTCCCGATGGCAGCGGCGAAGGAGTGAACGATGACCATCGTGTAACGCGCCCATCGTGGGGACAAAGCCAATGGTCTTGCCGGCCGATTTCGCCTTTCTGATGAGCTGCTGGATGGATCTAACGGATCTTACGACGCGCATTGAGTGATTCTTCCAGTAAATCAGGTTCGATTTCCTTTAAAGGTTCCAGGACAAATGCCCGCTCGAACATGCGCGGGTGTGGAATTTTCAATTGCGGCGTATCCATGGCAAGATGATCATACAAAAGGATGTCGAGATCGATGGTGCGCGGGCCGTTGGCAACCGTCCGCACGCGGCCCAGCTTTTGTTCAATGGCCTGGCAGTGGTCCAATAATTCGACGGGAGATAACCGGGTTGCAACCTTGACGACGGCGTTGAGGAATTTGTGCTGCGGCGGGCCGCCGACCGGATCGGTCTCGGTGACGGCGGACATCTTGAGCACCGAAGCGCCCCCTTGTTCCAGCAAGGCGACAGCGTTCCGTATATAACAAGCGCGGTCGCCCAAATTCGAACCTAATCCGATATACGCGATTGACAACTTATAAAACCTTCTTTAAGCGCTCCACGGCTTCGTGGAGACGTTCTTTGGGAACGGTCAAAGCCATCCGGATATAGCCTTCCCCGGCTTCTCCAAAACCATTACCCGGCGTCACGACGATGTCCGCTTTATCCAAAAATGCCTTGGCCGTTTCCATGGAGCCAGAAAATCCTTTAGGGATCTTTGCCCAAACATAGTACGCGGCTTTAGGAGGTGTGATCTTCCAGCCAATATTGCGTAAACCATTAATGAACAAATCCCGACGCTCCTGGTAAAGGGCGCGCATTTCCTCACCCA
>MHGM01000099.1:1222-17265 GCA_001805565.1 Omnitrophica WOR_2 bacterium RIFCSPHIGHO2_01_FULL_52_10 | reverse complement strand
TCAAGGTCGGGTTCCCGCACGCCCAGCCGATGCGCCAGCCGGTCATGTAATAAGTCTTGGAGAAAGAATGAAATTCAATGGCCGCGTCCTTGGCGCCTTCAATCTCCAGAATACTTACGGGCTTTTCATTATCAAAATACACTTCCGAGTAAGCCATGTCGGAGATGATGATGAATCCTTTGCGGCGCGCCAGATCGACCAGTCCCTGATAAAATTCCCGGCTGGCGGTCACAGCCGTCGGATTATTCGGATAATTGACGAGGATCATCGTTAAATCTTTGATCTTTTCAATCTTAGCCAGGTCAGGCACAAAACCCTGGCTCGTTTTAAGCGGCACGGGAACAATTTTCGCGCCGGCAAACAGAAGCGCCGGACGATACGCGGGGTATGCCGGATCGGTTAAAGCCACTCTATCTTTGGGATTTATAATACCAAGCGGTAAATGAGCGAGTCCTTCCTTGGAGCCGATCAGCGGATAAATTTCCGTGTCCGGGTTCAAAGAAACACTGAACCGGCCCTGGAACCATTTCGCGACTTCCTGGCGCAGCGCCGGCAAACCGGCATCGAGCGCGTAATGGTGATTATGGCCGTCATCGAGGGCTTTTTTCATCGCGTCAACGATCGGTTGCGGCGTGGGATAATCAGGGTCACCAATCCCCAGATTAATCACATCCCTTCCCTGCGCCACCGCCGCTCGTTTGGCCTTATCAATTTCGACAAACAAATACGGCGGCAATTCTTTTAACCGATCGGCAAATTCGATATTGATGGACATAAATATCTGATTCCCTTCTTAACGGTAGGGGCGACCTTTATGGCCACCCGAATTTTATCGGGCAGACACAAGGTCTGCCCCTGCATTTTAATTTGACTCCAGAACATCCTGCATATTGTACAAACCTTTTTTCTTTGTATCGAGGAATTTGGCGGCGACAAGAGACCCTTTGGCAAAGATATCGCGGTTTTTGGCATGGTGCGAAATGGTGATGACGTCTTCCGCGCTTTCAAAGAATACGGAATGGTCGCCCACGATCTCCCCTTCGCGGATCGATTTGATGTCCGCGACCTTGACCCCCGAGGCGGCCTCCACGATCTCGGCCAGGGTCTTCGCCGTGCCTGAAGGCGCGTCTTTTTTGTGGATATGATGCGCTTCCGTCATTTTGACCGTGTAGCCTTTGAGTGCTTTTTGTGCGGCCAGCTTCGTCAATTGAAAAACGATATTGACCCCCACAGACATATTGGATGAAAAAACGATCGCGATCTTACTTGAAGCTCTTTTGATCTGCCGCACCTGGGCCGGAGTGAATCCCGTCGTACCGATGACCATTTTTACCTTGTACTGGACGCAGACTTTAAGGTGCTCGATCGTGGCTGCGGGGGTCGTGAATTCAATCAAAACATCACAGCCCTTAAGCCCCGCCGGCTGCGTTTGAATGGGGATTCCGTTGATCGTTTCGTGGACCCTGGGGTTCTCCGCGTGCTCCAGAAGCGTTTTGACGGCGAACTTGCGGTCGGCGAACGCCAGCTGCGCGATGCGCGCGCCCATCCTCCCCTGACAGCCGCTGATAGCTAATTTGATCATACGAGCTGGCCTTTCAGCAATCCGTAATTATGGAGCGCCACTTTGAGTTTTTCAACATTGGCATCCTCCATATCGCAGAGCGGAAGCCGCATTTGCGACGAACACATGCCCAACAGTTCCATCGCTTTCTTGACGGGAATGGGGTTGGTCTCGATGAACATCGCTTTGATGAGCGGGATCATTTTATCGTTGATCTCGGAGGCCTTCGCCTTGTTGCCCGTGTTAAAGGCTGTGATGAGCGCTGCCACGTCCTTCGGAATAACATTGGCGACAACGGAAATGACTCCCACACCGCCAATTTCCAAAACAGGAAGCGTCAATGCGTCGTCCCCGGAGAAGATAAGAAACTTTTCTCCGCACGCGCGGCGAACATCTTTGATCTGCTGGAGATTCCCGGAGGCCTCTTTGACGCCAATGATATTTTTGCAATCGCGGGCCAGACGGGCGACCGTGTCGGTCTCGATATTGCGGGCCGTTCTTCCTTCGATATTGTAGAGAATGATGGGGATCTTCACGCTGTCGGCGACCGCCTTGAAATGCAGATACAGTCCCCTCTGCGTCGGTTTATTGTAATAGGGCGTAACGACCAGCGCGCCATCCGCGCCGGCTTTCGCCGCGTGCCGGGTGAGCGCGACCGCCTCGGCTGTCGAATTTGAACCAGTGCCGGCGATCACAGGGACTCTTTTCTTGACCGTGGCCACACAGGTTTCGACAACGCAATTATGCTCTTCATGGGTCAACGTCGGCGACTCGCCGGTTGTTCCGCACGGGACGATGCCCTGGGTGCCGTTTTTGATCTGAAATTCAATGAGCTCTTTGAACTTAGGGATATCGACCAGACCATTTTTAAAGGGTGTCACGATGGCGACTATCGATCCTCTGAACATGCGTTATCCTCCATTTAATGGAAGTCTTGTGTTATGTGTCATAAAACATAAAACTTAACACAAAACCGGTGTTTCACGCTGCGTAATACTCCCCCCTTGCTATGAATTTGGCGCTGCCTTTAAGCCAGACATTCGGAACCACGCCCTCTTTGATATCAAATCGCACTTCCAGTATTTCTCCGCTGGCCGTGCGGACGCTCATGCCCGCCGCCTTTTTATCGTTCGCGCCGGGGTTGGCTTTCAAATACGCGACAATGGCCGCCGCGACACTTCCCGTCCCGCAAGCTTTGGTTTCATCTTCCACGCCGCGTTCATACGTGCGCACGTTGACCAGGTGCTCATTGATCTGTTCCACGAAATTCACATTGGTTCCCCGCGGTTGGAATCGTTGATGATGACGGATGACCCGGCCGATCCCTGCCACGTCAATGCCTTCGAGCCCGTCTACGAACACGATCGCATGCGGCACGCCGGTATCGATGTAGCTGACGCGCATCCTGCGGTCGTTGACCGTGAGCGGAATATCGGCCTGATAGCCGGTCGGCGCGCTTAACTGGACGCGCGCGGTCTCTCCGGTCGCCGTCGCGCAAATGTTTCCCGCCAGCGTTTCGACCGTGAACAATTTCTTCCGGGGCTTTTTGTTGCGGACGATGTACACGGCCATGCAGCGCGCGCCGTTGCCGCACATCTCGGCCTCGGAGCCGTCGCGGTTGATAATGCGCATTTTGTAATCGGCCCGGGACGATTTATCGAGGATCAAAAGCCCATCCGCGCCGATCCCCTCCGTGCGGTCGCACGCGTTCACGGCGAACTTTTTATAATTTAACCCCGGCGCGGCGTCAATAACGATAAAATCATTCCCCGCCCCAACCATTTTTGTGAATGCAATTTTGCTCATAAAAATGAAGGGACCGTTTCCCCTCTCATCAGATCATCAAAAGTTTCCCGTTGTTTGGCGACTTCAAACTGGTCGCCTTTGACCATCACTTCCGGCGGCCGGCCGCGGACATTGTAATTGCTGGCCATGACATATCCATAGGCGCCGGCGCTCATCACGGCCAGCAAATCGCCATTGTTCAGCGCTGGAAACATCCGATCCCTGGCAAAAAAATCCGCGCTTTCGCAAATGGGTCCTACAATGTCCATCTTTACTTTGCGCGCTTTAGTTTCCACAATCGGAACAATTTCATGATAGGCGTCATACAGCGCCGGACGGATAAGATCGTTCATCCCCGCATCAACAATAAGAAATTTCTTGAAACCGTTGTCCTTTAAATAAAGAACGCGGCTGACGAGAATCCCCGCGTTGCCCACGATAAAACGACCCGGTTCCATGATAATCTTTAATCCGGTTTTACGCAAGTACGGCAAAACCGCCTCGGCAAAATCCTGGGCCGTCTGCGGTTGTTCGTCCTTGTAAATGATCCCCATCCCGCCGCCGATGTCGAGGTATTCCAGAGCGACGCCATCTTTTTTCAAGACATCCAGAAATTCCAGGACCTTGGTCATTGCCTTGAGAAATGGTGCGCGGGTTGTGATCTGCGAGCCGATATGAATGTGCAGGCCGCTTAACTGCACGTTCGGATACTTCGCGGCGGATCGCAAGATCTTGCGCGCCGTTTGCAGATCGATGCCAAACTTATTTTTCAGCGTCCCGGTCGTGATCTTCGCGTGCGTCAAGGCCTTCACATCAGGATTGATCCGTAACGCGACTTTGGGCTTCTTGTTCATCTTTTGGGCAATGCGATGGATCTCCTCCAATTCCGGCAGAGATTCCACGTTAAACAAAAGGATCCCCGCATTGATCGCGTCGGTGATCTCCTCCTCGGTTTTTCCAACGGAGGCAAAAACGATCTTATCGGCGGAAACACCGGTACGCAGCGCCTTTTTCAACTCACCGCCGGAAACAATATCGAACCCCGCGCCCAGATTGGCCAAAGTCTTCAGCACGGCCAGGTTATCGTTGGATTTCATCGCGAAGCAAATGAGCGGCTCAACCGGCGCAAAGGCCTTCTGGATCTTGGTGAAATGGTCTCGGAGCGTATTGTGACTGTAAAGATAAAATGGTGTCCCCACCTTGACGGCGGCATCTCTCACCCTCACGTCCTCGCAATACAACTCGCCATTTTTAAATTTAAAATCGTGCATCTTATGCCTTCATTTCCTTCTACGGACTGATTTCTTAGATTCTACCGAAGTCTTCGGGTCAATTAATTTCTTTAAGACCTTTGACGTTAAAAGGGGATGAAGCTTTTTCAACTCTGGATCCCCGAGCGAACGAAGCTCAATGTTATTTTTAAGTTTATACTGGATCAATCTCCCGATAATCGCGTGTGCCTCCTTAAACGGCACTTTATTCTGGACCAGATAATCAGAAAGATCGGTTGCGTAAAGACATTCATCATCGAGCTGCTTTTTGATGTTCTCCTTTTTGAATTTCACGTTCTTGAAAAGTTCAGCAAGGACGTTCAACTCTTTTTGCACGATCTCAAAGGATTCAAAAAGCGGCTCCTTATCATGCTGCATATCGCGGTTATAACTTAAGGGCAGCCCTTTCATCATCACCAAGACATTGACCAGATTCCCGTACAACCGCCCGGTATACCCTCGCACCAGCTCAAGGACATCCGGATTCTTTTTCTGCGGCATTAAGGAACTTCCCGTGCAAAAGGCATCATCGATATCGATAAAGTCGAATTCTTTCGTGGACCAGAGGATCATGTCCTCCGCTAGCCGAGACAAGTGCATCTGCAGTATTGATAACGCGCTCAATACCTCAATAACAAAATCCCGGTCGCTGACCGTATCAATCGAGTTCTCCGTGGGGCGGATGGCGTCGTGATGATATTTTTCCGATTGGATAAAAGTCCCCGCTATCGCTCCGGACCCCATCGTCAAATGTGTCGCTATGCTATTTTCATAAATCGTGGCAAGCCGCTGGCCATCGCGATGGAACATCTGCGAATAAACGGACAAGTGGTCATAAATCCTCACCGGGATAGCGTGTTGAAGATGAGTGTAACCCGGGACGTAAATATCCTTATTTTTTTTCGCTAAATGAAACAAACTTTTATTGATGTCAAGTATTGCTAAAACCGTTGACCAAATCTGATCAATGCAATATAGCTTCACATCAAAGACGACCTGATCATTGCGCGAGCGACAGGTATGTAATTTTAAAGCGGCCTTCCCCGCCTTTTGTTCCAGCACGTGCTGGATATACGAATGAACATCCTCAAAAGATGGATCGACCTTAAATGACCCGCCTGCAATGGATTTCAATATCGCCTTGAGGCCTTTGGCAAGCTTGTTATGTTCAGCGGTACTCAGCAATTTTGCGCGCTTTAAGGTCGCGACATGATTGAGCGAACCAATGCAGTCATACTTTGCCAGTTTCTGGTCAAAATGGATCGAACTGGTAAATTCCTCAACTAACTTATTGGTCTTTTTGCTGAATCGTCCACCCCATAATTTCGTCATAATCTCACCATGTTATAGGATTATTCAATCGTACCTCGTACTTAGTACATCGATGTACGAAGTACTAACGACGAAGTACAAATCTAAAATGGCAGTCCCCACAACTTAATAAATCCTTCTGCCAATTTTTGATCAAAGACATCCTTTTTACCGTAGGTTGCCAGTTCTTCTTTGTACCGTGAATATTTCGATTTGCGCCCCACCACCGTGCAATTACCTTTGTATAATTTCAACCGCACCGTGCCGCTGACGCGTTCCTGGGTTTTGTTAAAATAAGCGTCCAACTGCTTCTTCAAAGGCGTTTCCCACAAGCCGTAATAAACTAGTTCAGCATATTTCTGTGAAATCGGCTGTTTATAATGCAACGTTTCGCGATCCAGCACCAAACATTCCAACTCATGACGCGCTGTTTGGATCAAAGTAGCCGCGGGGTTCTCGTAAATCTCGCGGGATTTAATTCCCACGAGCCGATTCTCCACCACGTCCACGCGGCCAATGCCGTTTTTACCGCCAAGCTTATTGAGCTGTTCGATCAATGTCAGTGGTTTCAACGCCTTGCCGTTAATCTTCACCGGAATCCCTTTGGCGAACTCAACCTCGACATACGCTGGTTTGTCCGGCGCTTTTAAAGGGCTGATCGTCAGCTTATAAATTTCCTCCGGCGGCTCGATCCACGGGTCTTCCAACACGCCGCACTCGATGCTGCGGCCGTACAAATTAATATCCACGCTATACGGACTTTTCTTGGTGACATTAACGGGGATCTTGTTCTCCTGGGCGTACTCGATCTCTTCTTCCCGTGTTTTGAATTCCCAGATGCGCACCGGAGCGATGATCTCCAATCGCGGATTCAATAGCCGCGCCGTTACTTCAAATCGCACCTGATCGTTGCCTTTACCCGTGCAGCCGTGGGCGATCGCGTCCGCCTTTTCCAGATTGGCGATCCTAACCTGATGTTTGGCAATGAGCGGCCTTGAAAGCGCAGTTGCCAGATAATATTTATTTTCGTAAACCGCGCCCGCCTTGATCGCCGGAAACACATAATCCTGGATGAACTCTTCTTTGAGATCCACCACATGGACTTTGGACGCGCCGGTTTTCAGCGCGCGTTTTTTGATGACGTCAAAATTTTCATTCTGCCCGATATCCGCCATAAAGGCGATAACATCATAGTCGCGATCCTGCAGCCATTTAATGATGCAGGATGTATCCAATCCGCCCGAATATGCCAACACAACTTTTTTCATGAAACACCCCTCTTGAATTAACTGCCGCTTTTTGGGATTAAAAACGCCATGATCGCTTTTTGCACGTGCAAACGATTCTCGGCCTGATCAAAAACAATGGAATGACTGCCATCGATGACTTCCGCCGTCACTTCCTGGCCGCGGTGCGCCGGCAGACAATGCATGAAAATAAAATCTTTCTTCGCCCCTTTGACGAGATTGCCATTGATCTGGAACCCCTGGAAATCCTTCAACCGCTTCCTGGCCTCTTTCTCCTGTCCCATACTCACCCAGACATCCGAATAGATGACATCCGTTCCCGCGACCGCTTCCTTGGGCGAATGCGTCAAAAAAATCCGGCCCGCGGTTTCCTGTGCGAACACTCTGGCTTTTTTCAGAACTTCCTTGTCCGGCGCGTACTTTTTCGGTGTGGCGATGTGCATATGAATTCCCAGCTTAGCACAGCCGATCAAAAGTGAATGGCAGACATTATTATTCCCATCGCCCACATAGGCCAGGACAATTCCCTTTGTCTTCCCGAATTTTCCCTCGATGGAAAAAATATCGGTCAGCGCCTGGCAGGGATGGTGCATGTCCGATAAGCCGTTAATCACCGGAACGGAAGCATACCGCGCCAAATCCATAATATCCTGATGCGTGAAGGTGCGGGCGACGATCGCGTCAAGATAGCGAGAAAGTGTCTTGGCCACATCCGCCGTTGACTCGCGCACACCCAGATTAATTTCATCGGGCCCCAGATAAACACAGTTCCCGCCCAATTGGGAAACTCCCACCTCGAAGGAAACGCGCGTACGATTCGACGGCTTCTGAAAGACCAGCCCCACCGACTTGCCGCGCAGATGATCTCCCCAGTAGCTTCGGTCGCGTTTTAATTTAGCGGCCAACTCAAAGAGCACGACCATCTCCGCCCGCGTCCAGTCATCTAAACTGATAAAATCCCTTTTCATGAGGCCACCTCGGTTATCGCTTTTTCCAGAATATGAACCGCTTTATCGATCTGCTTTTTAGTGACATTGAGCGCCGGCATGATCCGCAAAATATTGCCCTGGGTGCAATTGATGATCAAACCATGGCGCAGGCACGCCTCGAATATCCCTTTACCTTCGATATTCAGCTGGATGCCGATCATCAATCCCAGACCACGCACTTCCTGAATACACTTGAATTTCCCTTTAAGCGCATTAAGCCGCCCGATCAAATACGGTCCCATTTTCCTGGCGTTGCCGAGCATTTTGTCCGCAAAGATCGCCTTGAACGTGCCCAATGACGCCTTGCACACCAGCGGGCTTCCGCCGAAAGTTGAAGCATGCATTCCCGGCTTAAATACATCCGCAATGGAGCGCTTGACGACCAGGGCACCAATCGGAAGTCCGCCGCCGAGCGCTTTGGCCAATATCATCAGATCCGGCTCGATCCCGTAATGCCTGAACCCGAATATTTCGCCGGTACGCCCCATCCCCGTCTGAACTTCATCGAGGATGAGCAAAATATCCTTTTGCGTGCACAGTTCACGGATCTGACGGATGTATTCTTTGCCGGCAATGTTGATGCCGCCCTCGCCCTGGACTAATTCCAGCAGGATCGCAATCGTCTGATCATTGACCGCCGTCTTTAACGCGTCGATGTCGTTAAAGGGAATCGTTTTAAACCCCGGAGGAAGCGGATGAAATCCATTCTGATACTTCGCCTGTCCCGTCGCGGCCAGGGCGCCGAGCGTGCGGCCGTGGAATGAATTGGTCATGGTGATAATTTCATGACGCCTGGTCTTGCTGCCGTAGGCACGCGCGAATTTGATGGCCGCCTCGCAGCCTTCCGCGCCACTGTTACAAAAAAATACTTTTCCCGGAAACGACCAGCGGATGATCTCCTTGGCCAGCTTGGCCTGGTGTGGATGATAAAAATTGTTCGGGATATGGATCAATGTGCCGATCTGGTCACGCACCGCGGACATCACCTTCGGATGACAGTGCCCGACATTATTGACCCCCCAGCCCGAAAAAAAATCGAAATACTTCTTGCCCGTTATATCCACGAGCGTCATCCCCTTGCCTTTGACGAAAATCACTGGCGTGCGGGAATAGGTCGAGAGAATATATTGATCGTAAGCTTGAAAGACTTCAGTTTTATTCATGTCGTCGTTCGTATCTCGTATCCCGTATCTCGTATTTTTGTTACGAACGACGAAATACGAGATACGAGATACTACTTTTTAATGATTTGCGTCCCGATACCGCGGTCGGTAAATATCTCCAGCAACAACGCGTGCTGAATACGCGCGTCGATGATGTGTGCCTTATGTACGCCGGCGGCCAACGCGGCTACGCACGAGTTTACCTTAGGGATCATCCCCCCTTCAATGATCTTCTGCTCAATAAGGCTCGTCACTTCATCCGACGTAAGCGTAGAAAGCAGCGACCCCGGATCCTCGATATTGCGCATAACGCCCTGCACATTCGTTAACAGAACAAATTTCTCAGCCCTTAACGACCCGGCAATGGCGCTGGCCACTTCATCAGCGTTGATATTGTGCGGCTGTTTCTCCAGCGAAATTCCCATCGGAGAAACGACCGTAATATATTCTTTATGCAAATGGTCCTCGAGGGTTTCTTTCTCAATATTGGTAATAGTGCCCACATACCCGAGGTCTCTAGAGGCTTTCTTTTTCTCAACGTACACGATATTTTCTTCGCCCTTAAGGCCCGTCACGGCGCCTTTGAGGTCCTTGATCTCCTGAACAATGCGCTTGTTTAATTTGTCGAGCTCTTCCTGGACAATCTTCAAAGTTTCTTTGTCCGTCACCCGGATGCCTTCGTGGAACTCCGGCTTGATGCCTTCTTCCTTCAGCCGGCTGCTGATGTGCGGGCCGCCGCCGTGGACAATCACGGTGCGGATCCCAACGTAACTTAAAAAAATGATATCCTGAAAAATATTTTTCCGGATCGCCGGGTCATCAAGGATGCTTCCGCCATATTTAATGACAAAGACCTTGCGTCGAAAGGCGTGGATATAAGGAATCGCCTCGATAAGGACCGCCGCTTTTTTGATAAAATTTTCCACTTAATTATATTCCCCGTTGATCTTCACGTAGTCATAAGAAAGATCACACGTGTACACCGTGGCCGTGGCGCGGCCCTTGTTCAAATTGACGGTGATCGTGATATCTTTACGCGCGAAATCGCTGAATTTAATTTTCAAAGTGTCCTCCGTGACACCGGCGATCCCCAATGATCCCACGGCGGCGGCCACGCGTCCCCAGTTCGGGTTACTGCCAAAAGCGGCCGTCTTGACCAAAATGGAATTGGCGATCGCCAGTCCCGCCTTCTGCGCCTGCGCGTGCGTTTTACCTCCTGAAATCCGAATGTCAATGAACTTGGTCGCTCCCTCGCCATCGAGAACGATCTTTTTGGCCAGGTCAAGGCACACATGCGTCAACGCGTTCGTAAAAACATCAAAATCCTTACCCGTGCTGACAATCTTTTTATTTTGCGCGACTCCGTTCGCCAAAACCACCGCCATATCGTTGGTGCTCATGCACCCGTCGACCGTGATGCTGTTGAAAGAACGCTCGTTGGCATAACGAAGCGCTTTTTGCAGCATCGGCGCGCTGATGGCGGCATCCGTTGTGATAAACGCCAGCATGGTCGCCATATCCGGAGCGATCATCCCCGAACCTTTAGCACAGGCGCCGATCGTTACGGTCTTGCCGCCTAAGTTAACCTGCACCGCGATCGTTTTTTCCTTCAGGTCCGTGGTTAAAATAGCTTCCGCGGCCTTCTTCCCTCCTCCAGCGCGAAGCCCCTGCACCAAACCCTTCGCGGCATTTTGTATCTTTCCAAAAGGCAACGGACGACCGATAATTCCCGTTGAAGCGACGACGACTTTTTCTTTGGGAAGGCCCAACAATTTGCCGATAGTCTCCGTCGTGCGCAAGGCGCAAGTCATTCCGGCCTTACCGGTAAAACAGTTCGCATTGCCGCTATTGGCGACGATCGCCTGCGCCTGGTGATCCCGCAGATGTTTCTGGCTGACCAGTAACGGCGCGGCCTTGACGGAATTTTTCGTATAAACCGCGGCACTCACGGCCGGACAATCGCTGACAACCAGCGCCAGATCGCGTTTGCCCGAACGCTTGATCCCCGCCGCGACACCGTTGGCTTTAAATCCCTTGGGAGCCGCAACTCCGCCATTTTTAAAAATCTTCACTGAAGTCCTTTCAACTCTTTAGTCGTAAGTCATAAGTCGTAAGTGGTAAACAAAAACATCGAATCAAAAAATAAAAACTTTTGCTATTGCTACTTATATAGTCTTTAGATTTTGCTTACGACTTATCACTTACGACTTACCACTAAATAAGTCCTTCCTTCTCATCGAACCCACACATGATGTTCATATTCTGCACCGCTTGTCCAGAAGCCCCCTTCATCAAATTATCGATCGCGCTGGTCACGACCACCAGGCGGCCATCCTGGCTGATGGCAAAACCGATATCGCAGCAATTCGTCCCAACGACGTTTTTTAATTCCGGCTGCTGTCCTGGCTCGAGGATACGCACAAAAGCTTCCTTTTTATAAAAGCGCGTATACGTTTTATGCACGGCGGCCAGCGTGGTTTTCACGCGCAAACGCACATAAATAGTTTCCAGTATTCCGCAATTGACGGGCAACAGGTGTGGGACAAAATCCAGCGTAAAATTTTTTCCCGCGATCTTCCATAAATACAGTTCCATCTCGGGGACATGCTGGTGATAAAGCGGCTTGTAGGCCTTGAAGTTCTCGTTTACTTCACTAAAGCTCAACGGCAGTTTGGCCTTGCGCCCGGCGCCGGTCACGCCGGATTTGGCGTCGATGGCGATCGATTCAATGGACTTGGCCGAAGTCGTTGTCAATGGCGCCAATGCCAAGAGCGCCGCCGTCGGATAACAGCCCGGATTGGAAATTAATTTCGCTTTACGGATATCTTCGCGATAGAATTCGGGAAGCCCATAAACAGCTTTGGCAAGATTGGCCGCGTCGGTATGTTCGGCGCCGTACCACTTTTTGTATTCGGCGGCCTTCTTTAAACGGTAATCGCCGCTCAAGTCAATGACCCGCACGCCCGCGGCCAGCAATTTCGGCGTGATCTGCATCGAAACGGTGTGCGGGACGGCAAGAAAAACCACTTCACAAAGCTTAACAGATTTTGCCACGTCAAAAGGCTCACACACAAGCTGTGTCCGGCCGGCCAATTTCGGCCAGATCTCGCTTACCCTTCCCTGCGTGTTATTGGCGCTGACATAGCTGACACGCACTTTGGGGTGATTCAAAAGCAGTTCCAAAGCAACCCCGCCGGAATACCCGCTGATCCCTACGATTCCGACATTGATCGTATTTGCCATAATGTCCTAACCTGCTTTCCTCGTTAAAGTTAGAATCTCCCGTCGAAGAATAGAGATGTATATTAAAATAAAAAACCTATCTCGTCAACTCTTTTATAGAGGGAGATAGGTTCGAAATTACCTTTAAGATTGTTTACTGACTGCTTACCGCTTGACCCACTGGAATTTCTTACGCGCTCCCTTTTGGCCCGGCTTTTTTCTTTCCTTCATTCTGGGATCTCTGCTTAAGAAATTCGACTTTTTGAGCACAGTTTTCGTTTCCGGATCACAAAGGGCCAGGGCGCGGGACAATGCCAGACGCAAAGCGCCCACCTGACCGGTCATTCCACCGCCATTGACCTGGACGGAAAGGTCAAATTTACCCAACGTATTGGTAGATTTCAAAGGTTCCACAACGGTGAGGCGGTCCGTCTCGCGGGCAAAGTATTGCTCGAAGGGACGATTGTTGACCGTGATGGTTCCCGGTCCCGGGCTTAACTGCACGCGGGCGACCGATGTTTTGCGCCTTCCGGTTGCCGAATATTTAACGACTTCTACCATTTTTTATTACTCCTTAATGTCACCAAGACACCCGTCACCTGTCACCCGTTTCGACGTGTGACGTGTGACCTTGTGTCTTTGTGTCTTATATTGCTAAAGGTATGGGTTTTTGCGCCTGATGTGGATGTTTGTCCCCGACATAAATCCACAATTTCGTCTTGATCTTGTTGCCCAGCGGACCCGAGGGGATCATCCGGGTGATCGCCAACTGCAACACTTTCGCCGGCCTGGTCGCGATCAATTCCTCAAAACGCACCACCCTGCGCCCGCCGTGAAACCCGGTGTAATACTGGTATTCTTTGTCCTTATATTTTTTACCCGTAACGCGCACCTTTTCGGCGTTGATGATAATGACCTGGTCACCGGTGTCCACGTGAGGCGTGTAAATAGCCTTATGCTTTCCGCGAAGTATTGTCGCCGCCTTGGTAGCAATTTTCCCGAGGGTCTTGTCCGCGGCGTCGATCACGTAGCATTTACGCGTGATCTTCTCCGGATTGGCCATATATGTTGTCTGTGACATTGCTGTAATCTCCAAGAAATTTTCCGTCACCCCGGCCACGGCCGGGGTTTTTCCTCCACTTTGCCATCAGCACTACATCTTTGGTAGTGGAGGAAAAAAGTATAACATTTTATATTTGGATGTCAACTTCTTTTTCAGAGGAATCAAGGCGGCTACAACTTAAAATGCCCGCGGAATCCATCAGCGCGTTCTCTTCGAGCGATCCTTCGGCCCCGCCTTTGGCGAACGCATTAAAGGGACATCATACTTAATTCAACGAATTATGTATTGTGTCCCCCTGTTTTTCCCCTGTTTTTCGAAGTTCATAAATTCAGCTTTGCGCGAGGCGGTGAAGGAATTCAGAAATGAACGTTTGGTATTTTATGCCAAGCCTTCTGGCCTTTTGCCTGATGCTTTCCAGGTCCTGGCTATTGATCCGGATATTGAGGACAGAATCCTTCTTGCGCGCTTTGATGGCCTGGGCTATCTGGGCGAACTGCTGATGGTTCACATCGACATATTCACCTTTGACCAGCGCCTCTTCGATCGTTTTTTCCTGTCGTGTCAATTTGGCTTGTCTCATGTGATCTCTCCGCTTTTGTAAAGCCGGGTAAATTTTCGGCTGGGATACAATGTTTTCAGGAATATATGATCTGCATCTTCCACAAATGGCACAATCCAGATATAACCTTTCAACTCGAACAACATGATCTTCTGGTCCGGCCTTTGCGGATGTTCCTTGATACTGACCAGGCGAGACTGGATCAACTCCTCAAACGATACTCCCCGCGCGCGTTTTAACCGTTCGTTTTTCAACAGATCCCACTTGAGCTCTTTCACGGACCGGCTCCTCAAACAATACTATTGTATATACAATTATGTATTCAGGCAAGCGTTATGATATTTTTGTTCTGTGGGGGCATCGGGGGAATTGATGAGCAATCATACCTTCCCAACAAGGGAAAGGCAATAAATTATTTAAGGGCACGGCGCGTTAGGGATTACGTCGCGTGTATCTGAAATTTATTTACTCTTCCCGTCCTTCTTCGGCGGGGACGCCGGGCGGTTCGGATCCTGGGCTTGCTTCTGCAGGTTAAGCAGTTTCCCGCAGTACTGGCAGGCAATAGAGTATTTATCGATCTCCCGTTCGCATCCCGGACATTTTTTCATCGAATCTCTCCCTTAAAGGGACATCATACTTAATTCAACGAATTATGTATTGTGTCCCCCTCTATTCTTCCCCCTCTATTCTTAATTCGTAACGCCTCCTATTTACTATGCTACTTCCGATATTATTGCAGTCTTTTAAAAATATAGTAGGTATTGTCATCTTCATCCACTAAGACCTCAGTAAATTGTCCGACACCTAAAGAGTTTAAAACAGGTCTTAAATACGGGTCTTTAACTATCTCTGAATTAAAAATTTCTCCTTGGGGGAAATTTTCAATAGAATTCAAATACCCATTTAATTTCCCTTGCGCAGTATCCTTATTCTTAAATCGCTCATAAGTAAATTGTTTTTGATTATAACTTTGAGCTGGTTGCTGCAAAGTCTGTGTATATCGCTGTGCGGCCAGCTGCAAATTCTGCCTATGATTATCAAACGGGCATATAATGTCCTGATACTGGAGATGAGTGTCTGAACCAGTAAAAGTCCTTCCACACATTTCGCAAACAAAGCCATATTGCTGTGATCGTGCATTGTTAATATTCTCTAATTCGGCATTATACTGAGCACTCTGCATTTCCAATTGGTGCTGATATCGCATCAATTCTTTTTGTGTTTCTATCTCATTCTTTTTTTCTAAAAACTTACTAAATCCAGAACCTAAACCCTGAGCCTTTCTATTTCCATACTGTCGTGTTAATTCTACCATTCCTTCGCCAGCTCTTTGACCTTTTTCTTTCGGCAAACAGGCGCCTGGTCGGCCCCAACGTGCTCGGACACATTCACTGCCTCTTCCGCAGTCCAAATCTGAATCACAAGCATAGACTTCAGAATAAAAAACTACAAGCGTGAAGAATATGTATAAAATCACTTTCTTTATTCCCATGTTCCCTATCCCCCCTTTTTTCGTTACGCAGCCTTCCGTTCCCCAAAATCCAGCCCGACCCAATCAGGCAATGATTTGCCTTCCATAAGCACAATTCTTCTTGCCCTTTGATCCCGATCTATAATCTTTTGCTTAACAAGCTCAACGGCTTCATCATCACGCATAACCCGTATTCCGATATCAGCAAGATGATCTCTGTTTCCCAAGATACCCACTGGCTGGCTTCTTGAATCCCCATCGTCAGTTACGAGAATTCGAAAATACTTCCAGGCGTTGAAGACAATCTCAACATCATTTTGATTATTCCTACTTTGAACACCCAAGGGAAACAAAATTAGCTGTATCTGATTCAATTTCAAGACCTCATCACGTGTATGAGC
>MHGM01000099.1:0-1193 GCA_001805565.1 Omnitrophica WOR_2 bacterium RIFCSPHIGHO2_01_FULL_52_10 | reverse complement strand
AATAACACCATCCTCATGCCAGCACTCAAGAATGTTCATGTTCTTCAAATGAGTCTTAGCATTGATACGGTTCGTATCAATCATAAAATCGATGTATACATATCTTTCAGGCATATGGTCATCGTAACACCCAGCGTTGCCGTGGTCAATATTTGACTTCGACCAGCATAAGCCCCTGCGGTTTGGCGGGACCGGGCGCGATGGTACGGTCTTTGCGCTTGAGGATCTGACGCATACTGCCTTTGGGCAATTGGCCGCGGCCAGCCTGCAGCAGCGTTCCGACGATATTGCGGACCATCTTGTAAAGAAAGCCGTCGGCTTCGATGTCGATATGGATAAAATCACCCTTTTTCGTGATCTCAACCCCGCGGACCGTGCGCACCGTGACGGCCTTTTCATCCCGCGACGGGTTCGCGGCCTGGAAGGACTTAAAATCGTGCCGGCCGACCAAGGCCTTGGCCTCGGCCCTCATCGAACGCAGGTTCAACGGATAAGGATAGAAAAAGCAGAATCTCCGCTGCACGGCGCAACGTGCCGGACGATTCAAGATCGTATACCGATAAATTTTGGATTTGACGCTAAAACGTGCGTGAAAACGCGGCCCCACCTCTTCGATACCGACAACCGCGATGTCTTTGGGGAGATTGGCATTGAGGGCGGTTTGAATGGTCGCGATGGGAAGTTTGGTCTCGGCGTGAAAATTGGCAACCTGCCCCAGCGCGTGGACGCCGCTGTCGGTGCGGCCGGACCCAAAGAGCGTGACGTGCTTCTTGAAGATCTTTTTTAAAGCTTTTTCGATCTCCGCCTGAACCGTACGCTGGCTTTTAATCTGGACCTGCCAACCGTAAAAGTCCGTGCCGTCGTATTCGAGGGTGAGTTTGATATTACGTAACATAGGTAACGGTTAAGGTAACGAAGCCCGTTTCGTTCTACGGTGAGGTTAATCGTCAAATACGTTACCCAAAGACGCTAAACAATACGGGCATCGTGACCCTGTCCGCAACCGTTAAACCAATTTTTGCTTAATCAACTCTTCCGCAATCTGCACGGCATTGGTGGCGGCACCCTTACGCAGGTTGTCGGCCACGACCCACAACCAAAGGCCGTTTTTGACCGCCGGGTCGCGGCGGATGCGCCCGACGAAGGTCTCGTCTTTGCCCTCGACATCCACCGGCATGGGATACAATTTATTT
>MHGM01000098.1:3573-6613 GCA_001805565.1 Omnitrophica WOR_2 bacterium RIFCSPHIGHO2_01_FULL_52_10 | reverse complement strand
CCCGCAGTCCCGGCGGGATGGTCTTTGCGCTGATCCTCTGCGGGCTGATCGCCCACGGCATCGCCTTAAACGGTTCCTTCAAGACGATGGACGACGAGCTCTCCATTATCAACAATCAGAACCTGCGTAGTTTTTCCTCCCTCGGACGTATTTTCGCTGAATCGTTTTTCAACGGTGACCGGACCTATTATCGCCCGCTGGTGACCTTCAGCTTTCTGCTGGATTACCAGATCGCCGGCTTAAACCCGTTTTTTTATTATCTGACCAACCTGCTGCTGCATCTGGCGAACGCCATTTTGCTATTTTTTACGTTCAACATCTTTTTGAAGAGAAAGTTTTTAAATTTTGCCGCCGCGCTGTTGTTCGTGATCCACCCGATCCAGTGGGAGGCTGTGGCCAACATTGCCGGACGGTCGATCCTTCTGTGCGCGTTCTGGCAGTTTACGGCGTTCTTGCTGTATCTGACGTACGCTTCACGCTCCCGGTTGGACCCCCGGCGCAAGGTGTATTACGCCGGTGCGCTGCTGGCGTTTGCGCTGGCGCTCTTGAGCAAAGAATCCGCCGTGGTTTTGCCGTTTCTGATCGCCGGCTACGAGTACTGGATGGGGCGCCGGCGCAAGGGAAAGATTTTGACCGCGCAAGCCGTGGAACGCATTATCCCCTTTGTGGCGGTGGCGGCGGGGTATTTGTTATTACGCAAAATTCTCGGCATTACCAACGTGGCTTTCTGGCCGTCGCTCCAATATTTGATTTTTGGTGTACTGACGTTCTTGAGCAGTGTTTTGGTTTATTTACGGATATTCATTTTTCCCGTCGACCTTCATTTCGACCGGACCACGGCGTACTTTACGAGTTTCGCGGACTTAGGGCTGTGGCTGACGCTCGCCGCGATCGTCATCTTTGGCTCGATGGCCGGGCATTACCACCGGCAATGGAGCCGGCGGGCGAAATTTCTGCTGTGTTGGTTCGCGGTCACCCTTTTGCCGGTCGCGCAGTTGATCCCCTTGTCGGCGCACGCCGGGTACGCGGCCACGGCCGACCATTTTTTTTACATCCCCTCCGCGGGGCTGTTCGCTTTTTTTGTCCTGGCCGCGCGGACCGTCTTTGCGCGGGCCATCCGGCGCAGAGCCGTTTCCCGCCGGTCGCCGCCTTTTTTCGCGACGGCAGTTTTCTTCTATTTTCTATTGTTCACCGTAGGACAGAACCTGCATGCCGTCCACGAATTAAGCATGTTCGAAAAATCCCTTTCCTACGATCCGCAAAATACGCGGGTGCGGATCTGCTACGCCCTGGCCTTGGCCAAGGTCGGGTTGTTCGCGCCGGCGGAACAGGAATTCCGAAAGGTTTTGGCCGCCGAACCGTGGGACACACGCGCGCGCATCGGGTTTGCCAAAAGCCTTTGCGACCAGGGCAAGTGCCTGGAGGCGGTCTTCGAATATGAGGCGATCCCCGACGCGGGAAACATGCAAGGCCTGCTGGAGGACAATTTAAAGTACACTTATGATGTCGTCATCCGGCAGTATCAAAAGCGTTTGAGCGATGAACCGCAGAATAGTCAACTGCATTACAGCTTGGGGGTGATGTACGCGAAAACGGGGCGTTCCCGCGAGGCCGTCCGGGAATATCTTCAGGCCTTGCGCATTGAGCCGCGCGAGCGCGCCACGCTGTACAATTTGGGGTCGCTTTTGGAGTCTGGCCCCCAGCCGGAGATAGCGGTCGTATATTTTAGAAAAGCGATTTCCCTGGGCCGGAGAAAAGACCAACTGACGGAATACGCCTACCGGCATCTGGCGAAAATTTACGAGCGCCGCGGCCAGCTCCGCCGGGCCAGGGCGTATTTTCAGGAGGCGGAGAAAATAGCGGGTAAGGAATGATCAAGCTCTTGTTCGATCCCAAAAGCAGGAATTTTCAGCGGCTCTGGTTGGCGCAGCTCGTGTCCCAGTTCGGCGACCGCATCAACCAGCTGGCGCTCGTCGGGCTCATGGCCGAGCGGGTGCCCGGCTCCGCCATGGAACTGGCCAAACTGATGGCCTTCACCATCGTCCCGGTATTTCTGGTGCAGCCGTTTGCCGGGGTGTTCGTCGACCGCTGGGACCGGCGCACAACCCTCCTGATCTGCGACGTGGTCCGCGGCCTGCTGGTTTTGAGCATCCCGTTCGCTTTTTTCGCCGGACAATCCATGATCCCCATTTACGTTGTCGTTTTTCTGGCGTTTTGCTTCAGCCGTTTTTATTCTCCGGCGAAGATGTCCATCATCCCGGACCTGGTGGAGAAAGAAAGCCTTTTGATGGCCAACACGCTGGTCTCAACCACGGGGATGGTCGCCTTTGTCCTGGGCTGCGCTTTGGGCGGATTTCTCGTTGACCGTTATGGCGCGCGTAACGGGTTCATCATCGACGGCGCGACGTTTCTGGTTTCCGCGGCGCTCGTTTTCTCCATCGATATTTCCATCAAGCTTAAAATGGATAAAAACAGCATCCTTAAGGTAAGCAAAGAGATCATCGGGCCCATCCGCCGTTCGGTCTGGTCGGAGCTGGGGGAGGGCTTGCGTTATCTGGCCCACAACAAGGAACTGCGCCTTATTATCGCCATGATCTCCACCATCCTCGCCGCCGCCGGCGCGGTGTACGTCGTCATCATCGTCTTTATCCAGGAATCGTTCCAAAGCGTGACCAGGGACCTGGGTGTTCTGGCCGTCTGCCTGGGGGCCGGATTATTTTTAGGCGCCGTCCTTTACGGCAAATGGGGGAAAAGGCTCGTTTGGTACAAGACGATGTTCTGGAGCATGTTCACCGGCGGCGCGCTGTTGACCGCCTTTGCCCTGATGGTCCATTTCGACCCGCGCCTGACCGCGGCGATGGTCCTGGCCCTCGCGTTAGGCATCGTGACGGGCCCGATGTTCATCACGGCGAACACCATCATCCACGTCGTCAGCGACGAGCACATGCGCGGCAAGGTTTTTAGCGCCCTGGAGATCGTCATTCACGGCGCGTTTTTGGCGGCGATGCTGGTCAGTTCCTGGCTCGCCGAATTTACCCCG
>MHGM01000098.1:2896-3562 GCA_001805565.1 Omnitrophica WOR_2 bacterium RIFCSPHIGHO2_01_FULL_52_10 | reverse complement strand
CCTCGCCGGGGTGGGGATGATCTGCGCCGCGATCGGCTTGCTGGGATTGCGGATGAAATCCGGCCTCGCGGTATTGAGCGCGGAATAATTGCAGGGATCGTAAATGCGTGGCATAATTGATAAGTCGTAAGTCGTAAGTCGCAAGTCGTAAGCAAAAACAAAAAGCTTACCACTTACGACTTATCACTTACCACTAACCACTATTATTTATAGGAGTTAATCATGCGTTTCGCTGTCTTCGTCTCCGGCAACGGTTCTAATCTGCAGGCCATCATCGACGCCGTGAAAAAAGGCGCCATCAAAGCCGAGCTCGCGCTGGTTTTTTCCGATAACCGCAAGGCCTTCGCGCTCAAGCGTGCCGAGACCGCCGGCGTCAAGACGCTCTGCCTGGAGCGCAAGGATTATATCTCCCCGCAAAGCTACGACCGCGACATCATGATCTGTTTAAAGGAAGCGAAGATCGATTTCGTCGTCCTGGCCGGATACCTGCGGTTGTTGACCCCGTTTTTCCTTAAGGAATATCCGCAGAAAATTCTCAACGTGCATCCGTCGCTGTTGCCGGCGTTTAAAGGGATCCAGGCGATCAAGGACACCTTTACTTACGGCTGCAAGGCCGCGGGGGTGACGATCCATATTGTCGACGAGAAAATGGACCACGGCCCGATC
>MHGM01000098.1:0-2888 GCA_001805565.1 Omnitrophica WOR_2 bacterium RIFCSPHIGHO2_01_FULL_52_10 | reverse complement strand
CCTCGAGGCGCGCGTCCACAAGGTCGAGCACAAATTGTATCCGAAGGCCATCGCGCTTTTTGCCGAGGGGCGGCTGAAAATTAAAGGCCGCAGGGTCAAGATCCTGGATAAACCCGTCAGCCGCCCGGTGGCGCAGGAAAATGTCCCGGCTGGGGATGGCGGTGATCCTTCCCCGGCCCGCTTAGGCGATAGCCGGGGCGGGCAGGAGGAACCACCGGGAAAGGTAACCTGAAAAAAATCCCCTGGTGGTTCAAAATCATAGTATACTAAATTCATGAGATTACGTTCAACCAAGCCATATCCCGTGACCGCGCTGTTGGAAAAAGAATACAAGTATTACCTCTGCCACCTGGACAAATTTTGCGAAGAGCACCTGCACCATTTCGTCCTGATCAAAAAAGACAAGGTCGTCGGTTTTTACGGTTCCTACGCCGAGGCGCTCAAAGCCGGAGTCAACGGGTTCGGCAACGTCCCGTTCTTCATCAAGGAAGTCGAGCGGGAAGAAGCGGTCCATTCGTTTTAATAGAGAGTCAATCGCCGGTTCATGGCACGATCCTTCACCTTCAATCTGCCACGCTTGCGCGAAAGCGGCCCCACCTGCCAGGTCGTTATCAAACCCTCTGAGCCCGTCATCGAAAAATTTAAATCCGAAAATAAAAAGATCCCGCGCGTGAGCGTATTGGCCCTTATCGATACGGGTGCCAGCACGACCGCCGTCAGCCACCGGGTGGTCAAAAAGCTCAAACTGGTCCCGCGCGGCACGGTGCAGGTCTATACGTCGCACAAGAAGCCCGAGATCCGCAATGAATTCGACATTTCGCTGGCCTTCGACGCGCGCACCTGCCTGACCATCGTCAAGGTGCTCGACGCCAGCCTGCAGAACCACGATATCGATTGCCTCATCGGCCGCGACGTCCTTGAGCACGGCGTCTTGACCTACAACGGGCCGAAGAAAGAGGTAAGGTTGACGTTTTGATGCCAAACCCGCCAACCGCCACAACCGCCGACTACCGCAAGCTCCTCGCCGATATCCGCAAGGAAATGGCGCACGGCCTCAAAAAGGTCGAAGAGCTCCTGGAGCGCCAGAAGGTCCTTTCCTATTGGGCCATCGGCCGCAAGATCAGCGTCTATCTTAACACCCGCCAGATGCCGCCCGGGGCTGTCGGTACGTTCTACGACGACCTTTCCCGCGACCTCGAGATGCACGGCCGCACCCTGCAACAGTGCGAGCAGTTCTTCCGTTATTTCCCGAAGTTCAAACCGGATCAAGGCCTCAAGTGGTCGCATTACCGTTTTTTGTTGAGTGTCCCCGATGCGGCCAAGCGTCGGGCCTGGATCGAGCGTATTAAAAAAGAGAAGATCAACACCGACCAACTGCGCCTGATGCTGATGCCCGCCGGCGCCAATGATGACCTGCCGGAGTTCGACCTTAAAAAGCCGGTGCGCGGCAAGCTTTACACCTACCGGCTCCTGCGCGCCAGTGATATCGAGAACTTCGACACTCCCTGGTTTGTGGATCTGGGGTTCGCCGGATGCGTGGAAGCCCCCGCCTCAAAGGCCGTGCTCGATAACAAATATATTTATACGTCGGAGAAAACGGACGGGGCCTACCGGCTCAAGGTGACCAACGCGAAGGTCGGCGACCTGTTTACCTTCCGGGGAAAACTACGCCGGCTCGTCGACGCGGACACCCCGATCCTGCTGATCGACCAGGGTTTCGGGAAGTGGATCGTCCAGCGCCTGCGCCTCAACGGCATCGACGCCCCGGAGATCGGCACTTTGGCCGGCCAGCGCGCGAAGAAATGGGTCGAAAACGAGCTCAAGGACGCCGAAAACCTGGTGGTCAAAACTTACAAAACCGACCAGTGGGACAGATATTTGGTCGACGTCTTTTACCTGCCCAAAGAAAAAGACCTGCACCGCATCGCCGCAGAAGGCCTCTGGCTCAACGGCCGGATGGTCAAGGCGGGTGTGGCGAAAGTGTGGAAAAGGTAGCAATCCTCAACAACAGCCGGTATTTCCGGAGTAAAATTAAGGGCGTGTTACACGTCCCTTCGGATTATCCTCGGATTACAGAAAGGAAGAATATGTTTCCGTTAAATCGTTTCGGCACGCTCGATTCCAGCTTTCAAGTCCGTTCCTCCAAAGGGACCGACGCGCAGGTTACCACACTCTGTTCGCTTGACCAGTTCCATCAGGGCGGCATGATCTTCATTAAAAATAAAAAATATTATCAACAGCTGCTGGATAAGCTGCAAAAGGGCGCGGCGCTCAATGGCGTAGGCGTTGTTTTTCAGGATTCATTTTTTAAGACGATCAAGACGGATGAAGAATCCGGCTCCTTGGGCCGGTTCGCTTTTTACGCGACCGTGGAATCGGTTGACCTGGCGTTGTCGCGTTTTTCAAAATTATTTTATGATGAATTTAATGCGCAGGGCAATGATCTCATTGATGGGCGCAAAACAGGCACGGCCAAGGTCGATCCCGCCAGCGCGATCGCGGACAATGTCTTTATTGGCGCGGACGTCACGATCGGCGCGCACGTTGTTATTCATTCTGGCTGCGTGATATTGTCGTATTCGGCGATCGGCGAACATACGGTGCTTTATCCCAACGTCGTGATTTACCGCAATGTGGACATCGGCAAAAATTGCCGGATCCACGCGAACACGGCGGTCGGTTCGGATGGGTACGGATATAATTATTTCAAAGGCGAGCATCTGAAGGTCTGGCATTTCGGGGGGGTCGTGATCAAGGATTCGGTCGAGATCGGATCAGGGACTTCGATCGATCAGGGCACGTTCTCGCCGACGATGATCGGCGAAGGGACCAAGATCGATAACCAGGTCCATATGGGGCATAATTGCAAGATCGGCAAAGGTGTTTTG
>MHGM01000097.1:4212-6507 GCA_001805565.1 Omnitrophica WOR_2 bacterium RIFCSPHIGHO2_01_FULL_52_10 | reverse complement strand
ATTTGGGCTTTAAATTCTTCCGTCCAGACTTCCGGGTTCTCATCGACGATCGTATTGATAAGCTCGATCCCGAAGTTCATATGAATGCTCTCATCGCGCAGGACATACTGGATCTGTTCGCAGGTGCCGGGGATGCGGTTCTGCCGGCCAAAGGAAAGCATCGTCACGAACCCGCCGTAGAAAAAGATCCCCTCGGTAATGACATAGAGCCCGATCATGTTCTTGACGAGTGTCTGCAGGCCTTCGGTCGTTTTGGTATCGAGGTTGGGATCCAGCACGCCGGCCGTACAGCTCATCGCGTGCTCGTCTTTCTGGTAAATGGTCTCCACCTCGCGGTACATGTTGAACATCTCGCCCTCGTCGAGCGACAGCGACTGCACGATATACTGGAAGGCGTGGATATGGATCGCCTCTTCAAAAGCCTGCCGTAAAAGGTACTGACGGCATTCGGGGTTATCCACACAGCGGTAGACGGCGAGGACAAGGTTGTTGCCCACCAGCGATTCGGCGGTGGCGAAAAACCCCAGGACGCGCTTGATGACATGGCGCTCCTCGGGCGTGAACCCCTTGGAATCCTTCCACTGCTCGATGTCGCGCTGCATGGAGACTTCGGTGGGCATCCAGTTGTTCGCGCAGCCGTCCAGATAATAATGCCACGCCCACTTGTATTTGATGGGCACCAGCTGGTTGCAGTCGACCGTGCGGTCGTTGTTAATGATCTTTTTATTTTCGATAGTGACCCGGCTGGAACTCATCCCGGGCAATGATGGTGTGCTGTCCATATTTTACCTCTCCTAATTCTTACAAAAATTTAATAATGTTCAAGGTGATCCGATGATCCGGGAATCCGTGACTAGATTATCCGGAAAACCAGAAATCCGTAACAAAAAGAATTATTGCCAGATATCCTGATCTCCGGATATCCCAGTCCCGGATAACCGGATGACCGGATACCCTCTTACTGGCATGCTTCACAATCTTCCTTCGTCTCCTTGGTCAACGGCGCCGGGGCCGGGGGTTCGATCACGCGGCCGAATTCGTTACGCTCTCTTTTGCCGACGACGTTGTCATACTTGGTAATATCCAGCGTGCTTTTTTCGATGCGGGTCGCGCCCATCGAGCGCAGGTAATACGTCGTCTTTAATCCTTTTTCCCAAGCGATCATATACATGTCGCTGACCTTTTTGCCGCTCGGTCTGGCCTGGTACAAATTGAGCGACTGGCCCATGTCGATCCATTTCTGCCGCCGGCTGGCCGCTTCAATGAGCCACTCATATTCGATCTCAAAGGCGGTCGCGTATTTGCGCTTTAATTCGCCGGGGATGCGGGCGATCTCCTGGATGCTCCCGTCAAAATACTTCAGGTCGTTGATCATCTCCTGGTCCCAGATCCCCAGATCCTTCAAATCCCCCACGAGGAATTCGTTGACCACGGTAAATTCGCCGGAGAGGTTACTTTTGACGAAGACGTTCTTGTAGATCGGCTCGATGGACGCCGTTACCCCGACGATGTTGCCGATGGTGGCCGTGGGGGCGATGGCCATAACGAGGCTGTTACGGATGCCGTATTCCTTCAACTCCCGGCGCACCGGCGCCCAATCCATTTTTGCTGACCGGTCCACATCGAGATACCCGCCGCGTTCCTGCTCCAGGAGGGCCAGCGTGTCGATGGGCAGCAATCCTCGGTCCCATTTCGACCCGCGGTACGTCGCGTACGCGCCCTTTTCTTTGGCCAGGGCGATCGAGGCCTGGATCGCGTAACACGAAATCGCCTCCATGCTCACGTCGGCAAAGTCGACCGCCTCCTGCGAGGCGTAGCTTAAATTCTGGATGAACAACGCGTCCTGGAAACCCATCAGCCCCAGGCCGATCGGACGGTGTTTCTGGTTGGCGGTCTCCGCCTCTTTGGTCGGATAAAAATTAATGTCGATGACATTGTCCAGCATCCGCACCGCCGTGCGGACCGTGTCGCGTAATTTCTGATGGTCCAACCCTTGCGCCGTCGTGTGCGCGGCCAGGTTCACCGAGCCAAGGTTGCAGACGGCGGTCTCATCTTTTGAAGTATTAAGAAGGATCTCCGTGCATAAATTGGAACTGTGCACGACCCCCATGTGGTCTTGCGGAGAGCGAATGTTCGACGGGTCCTTCCACGTGACCCAGGGATGGCCGGTCTCAAAAAGCATGTTGAGCATCCGGCGCCACAATTGCACCGCCGGGACAGCCTTGAACTGGCGCATCTTGCCTTCCCTGGCCTTCTGCTCGTATTGCGTATAGCACCGCTCGAATTCACGCCCAT
>MHGM01000097.1:0-3879 GCA_001805565.1 Omnitrophica WOR_2 bacterium RIFCSPHIGHO2_01_FULL_52_10 | reverse complement strand
TCATTGCCGAGGCCGCCGCTCCATTTCGAGAGCATAGCGTCATCCTGGACGCATTTAAAGATATGCGAAAGGTCATCTTCGATGGTCGTCAGAAAGCACGAAGAAAGCTGGGAATGCCGGGTGCCGGAATTAAACAGCGTCGGCGTTGAGGAAGTAAAGCGAAACGTCGAAAGGACGTCATAAAATTCCATCGCCTTTTCGTTCTTTTGAGCGCCTTCTTTTTTGGCGAGCCCCATGGCGACCCGCATCCAGAAGATCTGCGGCAATTCCAGACGTCTTTTTTCCCAGTGAAGGAAATACCGGTCGTAGAGCGTCTGCAACCCCATATAATGGAAGAGCAGATCCCGTTTGGGCTTGAGGTCATGCCCCAGCAATTTCAGATCGAACTGCAAGAGATCCGGGCTCAACAGATCCAGCTCAACGGCCTTGTGGATATATTGAGCGAAATACGTGGCGTACTCGGCTTTCATCCCTTCAAAACTCACCGGATGCCCGAGGGCCTCCTGATATAAAGCCAGAAGTAAAAGCCGCGCCGCGGCAAAGGTGTACTGCGGATCCTTCTCCAGGAACGAACGCGCCGCCATGATGTGCGCGGTCGCCAGCTGTTCCCTGGTAATGCCGTTGAAATAATTTTTCCGGGATTCGTTTAAGATTTCCTCGACGGAAACATTTGCCAGTCCCTCGCAGCAACTCTCGATGGAGAACCGGATCTCGTCTAAAGGAAGCAGTTCTTGACGTCCGTCCTTCGTCTTATAGCTGATCGCTTTGATCCATTCCTGCGAAACTTCCCGCGTGTCCTGCGCGCGCTGTTTGTCCCGGCGGACTCTGGCGCGTTCTTCCCGGTAAGCGATGTACCGGCGGGCGATGTCCAGATACCCCGCCTTCATCAAATTCTTCTCGACCAAGTCCTGGATCTCTTCGATATCAAGGCATTTGCCCTCGGGCCACTGCGCTCGGATGTCGGCGACGACCTGGGCGGCGATTTCCCGCGCCTTTTCCAAAAGGGTTTCGGTCAAGATACCGTTATTGTACGCCCGAAACGCCCCGGCGATCGCCAGTGTGATCTTCTCCGGCTTAAACGATACCACTTTGCCGTCACGCTTGGTCGTTGTGTACAGCTCAAAGAGCGCCCGGCGCGCCGCATGCTGTTTGCGGTAATTCGCGTACAACTCCGCGGTATCTTTAAATCCGTTTTCATACAATTGGCGAACAACCTCGTCCTGGATTTCTTCGACCGTCACTGAAGCTTTATCGTGCAAACGCTCTTTCAAGACGTGGAAAACGCCGGCCGCGACCCGGTCTACATCGCGCGCCATTTCGATGGACAGTTCAACCTCACGCGGCAACCCGGCCTGTTCTTTGAAGGCGTTGCCGATCGCTTTTTTAACACGCAATTCGTTGTAGGCGACGACTTGTCCGTTGCGTTTTTGAACGTTCATTTCGAAATTGACGGCGGTCTTCTGGTACGGCATACGGTCTTTCCTCCTTGGAAAAATGTGCAGGGACTTGACAAGCGGCCTCGGGAACGCGGTTTAATGATGGATTGGACGGGCTTGGAAAACATGACGTAAAAACACAATATATTGATTAGGTTAGCGGAACAGCACAACATATAGTATTACCTGGGGACACTAAAGTCAAGCAGATTTTCAAAATTTTACCCCGTCGGCCGATAGGCTCCCTTTGGGAGGCGAAAATCTTTCCTCACCCGATGGGTGGTTATCCCGCGGCCAGAGAGCCGCAGGATAAGGCGACTTTTATTTTGTTTTTTGAAGTAAGGATTTGTAGCGTTTGCTGACCGCGTTCCAGTTGATCACGTTCCAGAAAGCGGCGATGTAATCGGGACGGCGGTTTTGGTATTTCAAGTAATAGGCGTGTTCCCAAACGTCAATGCCGAGGATGGGTTTGCCTTTGACCTCGGCAATATCCATCAAGGGATTGTCCTGGTTGGGTGTTGAACAGACGGCGAGTTTTCCGTTACTGCTGATAAGCCAGGCCCAGCCGCTGCCAAAACGCGTGGTGGCCGCGGTGGTGAATTTTTCCTTGAAGGCATCAAATCCGCCCAAATCGGCCTTGATCGCGTCGGCCAATTCACCAGTGGGTTGTCCGCCGGCCTTCGGGCCGATGGTTTCCCAAAACATGGAATGATTGTAATGCCCGCCGCCGTTGTTGCGCACGGCGGTGCGGATATTTTCCGGGACCGCGTTGATGTGCGCGACCAGATCTTCGATCGACTTCGCCTCAAGATCTTTCTTGCCCTCGATGGCTTTGTTGAGATTGTTCACATACGCCGCGTGATGTTTGCCGTGATGGATCTGCATCGTTTGAGTATCGATGTGCGGCTCCAGCGCGTCAAACCCGTAAGTCAGATTAGGTACGGTAAATGCCATATTCCCCTCCTTGTTTCATCTTTTTTCGTATACCGTATCTCGTATTTCGTGTCTCGTACGAAATACGGGCGACGAGATACGAGATGCTGATTAAATTTTCTTCAGAGCCGCCAATACTTCCTCGTATTTGGGTTCCGTGGTCACCTCCGGGACGATCTGTTTGTAGCGCAGGACCCCTTTGGCATCGACGACAAAAATTGATCTGGCCAACAGACGTAACAAAGGCGGGTTGCCGATCAAAACACCATACGCCTTTCCGAAAGCGGCCTCACGATAATCGGAAAGGGTCTGCACACGGGTAACGCCGGCCGCGCCGCACCAGCGCTTTTGCGCGAACGGTAAATCCATGCTGATCGTCAGGACAACGACATCATTGCCTAAAGCGGCCGCTTCCTTATTGAATCTTTTGGTCTGCAGATCACATACCGCGGTATCAAGTGATGGAACGACCGAGAGAATGACTTTCTTGCCCTTCAAAGATGAAAACTTGAACTCGGAAAGGTCGTTGGCGACCAACGTGCAATCGGGCGCCGACTGGCCCACCGCGACGTCGTTGCCCAGCAAAGTGACAGGGCTTCCTTTGAGTGTTACTGCAACTGTAGTTCCTGGCATAACTTAATTCCTCCTTTTTAAAAGTAGAAAGGAGAGAGTAGAAAGTAGAGAAACAAAAGATTTCCGATTTTTTAAAGCTTCAACTCTCTACTCTCTTACTCTCTACTCTCTTCTATTCCAAGTAGCGTTTGTAGCATACGCCGGCTAGAACACCCCCAATGACCGGCCCCAGCCAATACAGCCAGATATTCTGCAACCCGCCGCCAAGTAACGCCGGCCCCAGATGCCGGGCCGGATTCATGGCCGCGCCACTGATGGGCCCACCCATCAAAATATCGAGCGCCACCGTCAACCCGATAAAAAGCCCGCCGACTTTCGGCGCCCTTTTATCGACCGCGGAACCATACACGACAAATACCAGAAAGAACGTTAAGATAATTTCCGTGATGAACGCCATGCTGACCGGAACCCCGGCCCCCACAGCAGGTGTGCCCATCCCGACCGCCGCCAGCGCCATGGCTGGAACGCACAATTTGATCAAACCCGCCGCCACGATGCCTCCCAGACACTGGGCGAGCACGTAGCCGACCGTGTTAACGGCATCGATCTTTTGGGCAGCGAACAACCCAATCGTCACCGCCGGATTTAAATGTCCCCCGCTGACCGCGGCGGTCGCGCTGACCATAACCGCGATGGCTAACCCGTGCGCTAGCGCGATCCCCGTCAATCCCGTTTGCCCGCCGTTAATGTAATTACCGGCAATCGCGCCGACACCGATAAAGATCAGGGTAAATGTTCCGATAAATTCGGCGATGAGGGCTTTCTGGTTCACGCGCATTCCTTATTTTTTTAGGAAGGTTTAAGAATTTTGGTAAGCGAAGCAATGCTCATAATACCCCAATTATTTTGTTTGTCAATAAAAAGGATTGGTGAAAAT
>MHGM01000096.1:664-8215 GCA_001805565.1 Omnitrophica WOR_2 bacterium RIFCSPHIGHO2_01_FULL_52_10 | reverse complement strand
TTCCTCCGCCATCATCTGCACGTCGGGATAATTGGTGTAGACGACCGCGTTGAGCCTTTTGAGGAATGCAATGGCCTCCAGGTTTTCCCGGCCGCCGAACTCGTTGGGGATCCACTCGCCGTCTTTACGCGAATAATCGAGATAGATCATCGAGGCGACCGCGTCCACGCGAATGCCGTCGATGTGATACTTAGCGAACCAAAATAAAGCGCTGCTGATCAAAAAGTTGACCGTTTCTTGCCGGCCGTAGTTGTAGACGTAACTGCTCCAGTCGGGATGAAAACCTTTGCGCGGGTCGTCGTGCTCAAAAAGATGCGTGCCGTCAAAATACGCAAGGCCGTATTCATCGGAAGGGAAATGCGACGGAACCCAGTCGAAAATAACACCGATGCCGTTCTGGTGAAGCCGGTCGATCAAAAACATCAAGTCCTGCGGCGTGCCATAGCGGCTGGTGGGCGCGAAGTATCCGACCGTTTGATAACCCCACGACCCCTCGAACGGAAATGCCATCAAAGGCATAAATTCAACGTGGGTGAACCCCATTTGCTTGACGTAGGCAATGAGTTCGTCGGCCATCTCGCGGTAGGTCAACGACCGGCCGCTTTCCTCTGTCTTGCGCCGCCACGAACCGAAATGCAGTTCATACACGGCCACGGGCGAGTGGAGATTGTTGTGTTTGTGGCGCTCGGCCATCCAGGTGCCGTCTTTCCAGACATAATCGGTGTCCCAGACGATCGAGCCGCTGCGCGGCGGGACCTCGCAATAGAACGCGAACGGGTCGCGTTTATCAACACGGTAACCGTTCTGGCTGGACTCGATAAAAAACTTATAAACAGCTCCTTTACCGACCCCGGGAATAAAACCTTCCCAAATTCCGGAGCCGTCCCAGCGCGCGGCCAGCAGGTGCGAATGCTTGTTCCAGCCGTTGAAATCCCCCATCACATAAACCCGGCGCGCGTTGGGGGCCATCACGGCAAAGTACGTGCCCAAAACGCCGTGGCGGGTCATGATATGTGAACCTAATTTATCATAAAGACGGAAATGACTGCCTTCCTTATAGAGGTAGATGTCCTGTTCGGTGAACAAGCTGACATCGTGGTAAACAGTGGAATGCGGATGGATGATCTTCTCGGTGACTTGACTTAAGGAAACCCCGGGGATGGCCTTGCGCCTTCCGTGCCCTCCGTGCTTTTCGGCACCGTTCTTTTTCTTCATCTTCGTTTCCTTAGTTGCCAGCGGCACAACCGTTCTCCCGTCATTTTCCTCATTCCCTTTTAGGGGAAATGACGAGGCTCGCCTCGCCAAATTTCCTGGAAATTTGGCGGAGCGGCCTTCTTGCAAGGGAAAAATACAATAACACCTATCTTATTATCTGGCAAGTGTTTTTACCGCCGAAAGCGGATCCGAAGGCGGCCCCCACAGATTTATATCAAATACCCGCGAAAGAGCGCAGCGAAACCAAGAAAGGCGAGAAATCCCATGACATCGGTAATCGTGGTGAGGATAATATTGGAACATTGTGCCGGGTCACGGCCTAGTGCCTTCATGGTCAACGGAATGAGCGCACCGGCAAAACCAGCCACGGTCAGATTGACCAGCATCCCTAATGCGACCACCAGCCCTAAGAATGGTTTTCCTTGCCATAATACGGCGATAATTCCAGTGATGGTACCGATGACCAAGCCATTAATGAGGCCGATCAATGCTTCCTTCAAGACAAGCTGTTTAGCGCGCGCCGGGGGAATTTCTCGCATAACGATCCCGCGCATCACAACCGCCAGAGATTGCGCGCCCGCGTTCCCCCCCTGTCCGGCTACAACCGGTAAATAAACCGCCAGAACGGTGATCTGGGCGATCAGGTCCTGAAAGAAAGAAACAACTGTCGCCGCCAAAAACGCGGTCATCAGGTTGACATGCAGCCAGGGCAACCGTGTGCGCAACGAAAACGAGATTGGCGAAAACGCCCGTTCATTCCCGCTGGCGCCGAACATCTTCTGGATATCTTCGGTGACCTCTTCCTGGACGTCCGAGATCAGTTGTTCGGCCCGGATCACACCCAGCAGTTTATGCTCGTGATCTACCACAGGAACAGCGAAATAATTTCTCTTGGAAATCTCGTTGGCCACCTGTTCGCGGTCGAGAAAACAATTCACGCTAAAAACGTCCCGGTGCATGATGGACTCCAGCAACGTGTTGCCGTCGGCGATCAAAAGATCACGCATCCGCAACACACCGATCAGGCGTCCCTCCTTGTCGATGACGTAAATGTAGGACGACTTGGAATTGTGCTGGGCGAGGTAACGGATCTTCGAAACGGTGTCTTTGACTTTAAGATCGCTGTGAAAGGCCACAAAATCCACCGTCATGATCTGCCCGGCGCTCTCCCGCGGATAGATCAAAAGCTCCTGGATCTCCCGCTTCTTTCTTTCCTCCAGAAGTTCCAGAAAATCCCGGCGCATGTCCTCGGGGAATTCATGGAAGATATTCGCGGCCTGGCGCACATCAAGATTATTGGCGATACGGACGAACAAACTGCGCGGCATTTTTTGCAGCAAGACTGCGGCGTACGCGTCGTCAAGATGCTTCATGGCCTCGCTGGTCATCCCCAAAGGAAGGGTCTTGAGGATCTCAACGGCGTCGCCGGAGTCCATCGCTTCCAGCGCGTGGGCGGCGGCGGCGGGATCCCGCTCAAAATATTTTTCGGCGATGGGTAAAAAGGCGTTATTTTTCGGCATAGATTATTCGCTGCATGAGCGGGATTATTATAACGCTTCGCGCCGCGGATGAATACAATTTATCGATAAAAAAAGACGGCTTTGATGTTACGTAACATCAAAGCCGTCTCACCCGCAAGTCTCTTCGCTAAATACTTACAAATCTTCCGACGTGGCGTTGGAAGACACCTCGTCTTCCGTGTAATCTTCCTGCATCTCGTCAGCGGGCAACAGTTCTTTGGAAATGAACCGCGCGACCTTTTTACCATCCATCTCTTCATATAAAATTTCAACTTCTTCGCCGGCGGCTATCTCCGCGGCGGTTGCCGCCCCCTCAAGATGTGTTTGAGGATCGACCGTATACGTGACTTCCTGATCCATTTCCTGTTCGCTGTTATACTGGGAGATGACAATTTCCGTCTCCGAAGCTTTCACGACCGCACCGAAGGCCGCTTGAAGGTCCTTGGTCCCTTCGGTATCCTGGGCGTACGCGCTCAACGCGAAGCCACCCGCCAAAATGATCCCGAAACATAAACGACCGATTGCTTTAAACACGTTCCCCTCCTTTTTTTGATAGAAGATCCAATAAGTTTCTATTATTACCAATTCCTTAGAGAATAGTCAACTAAAATCTTGAATCCTAAAATCTTGAATCCGGGGGTAGCTTAATCAAATCTTCGTCTGGCGGCGGTGCTAAACTGTTTTCTTATTTCACTTTGCTGCGTGCGTATCGAGCTAACAACGGCGCGGCTTTCACGGATAGCCCCGCTTCCGGGACTCACCACTCTTTTGAAAACCGGTGCCACAGGTCGGCGGGGGATGAACCGGCGAGAGGCCAGGTCTCTCCTCTGGCGCGCGCGCGATCTTCGGGGAGAAGAAAATACTTTGCGAACAAATCCCTGGTTCTTCTTTCCCCTAAGCCGTGCCCTCAACCGGCTGCCGCCGGAAACTCTGCGCAAAAAACTTCTTCTGGGGTTCAAACGCGCCAGCTGCATGATTTCTTCAGCCCCGGCCGAAGACGTTTCCCGGAATCCCGGCACAGCGATACCGCTCGCGAGAAAAAATAATATAAGGCAAAATATCCCTGGTATTTTCATCCTTCGACACACTCCTCATTTTATTCGTCGTTTGCTCAGGATGACCCTGAGCGTAGTCGAATGGGTCATATCACGATTCCACCCCGATCGCGTGTTCATAGACCAGACGCCCGCCGTTATAGGCCGCCAGGGTCGCCAGGGCGGCGGTCAAAAAAAGAAAAATAACGAAGACCAGCCGGAAATATTTAGGGAAACGTTTATGGACCAGTCCCAGCGATACCGCGCCGGCCCAGGAAACCCCTAACGTCGCCAAAGCAAAATTCCGGTGCAGATCCACAACAGGATGCTTTAAATGTTCATGCTTGGCCTCCTCCAGCCCGGTCCAGACGGCAAAAGGCGCCAGGATACAGGCTAAGACATAAAGATGTATGGCACTGCGGTGAAAAGATTCCTTCTTGAACAAAAAAGACGCCGTTTCCATAAGAAGGGCGCTGACGAATGGAGCCCCACGGGCAAAGCCCGTGGTACCGTGTTTTACCCCCTGCTGATTCACTTCGTGAATCAAAGCGCCGGGGGTTATCCGCCGACGGATTACCAGAGGCTTTGCCCTTCGGCGAACATCTCGCCGAAGCAAAAGCTTTTTCGCATTCATCCACGGGCAAAGCCCGTGGTCTTCTGCGAAGGCGGATAAAGCAACGGGAAAATGGACCAGAGCGGGATGAAGATGAAATTCCGGGTACTCCATGACGGGTTACCTCTTTTCACCTTCTACTGCGGCAGGATTTTCTTGATTTCCTTTAAAAGTTCTTCGAACTCGAAGGGTTTACTCAAAGCCTTGTACAACCGGCCGCCGACATTGATCTCAAGCTGCGTGCGCTCATCTTCCTTGGAAATAATGCCCGACATAAAAATAACGGGGACACGCCCGGTGGCTGGATCTTCGGCCAAAATGCGCACGGCATCGGAACCTTCCATATCGGGCAGCACGATATCCATCAAAATCAGATCGGGTTTACTTTTGCGCGTCTTCTCAAGCGCCTCTTTCGCCGCCGACGCCCTCAAGACGGCGTAATTCTCGCCGGACAATTTCTTCTCCAGCCAATCCAGGACTTCCTTTTCATCATCAACGACCAGAATCGTCTTTACCGCGCCCGTCATGTCTTTTGCCCTCCTCTGCTAACCCCAAAACTACGGTTTCATTCTATCACCACTTTTCTTTTTGACCACGTTGTTTTTTCAAAAACTTCGCCCGCGGATGATACCCTTTTCCCCGAATTTTGCCTTAATGGTATCCACCGCCTGATGGATTTTCTCGGTCTTTTGGGAGGTACCTTCCTCAAAAAGACTGTCGCGGACATACGGCTGGTGAAAATTGGAAACGCGCACGCCGATGAGGCGGTATTTCTTCCTTCCCTCCGGGAACCTGCCGGCCGGGACACAGGCCGCGCCGAGAAGCGATCTGCTTGTCACATAGATCGTATCAAAAAAATTCGTCCGCTCCGGGAGCGTGACGTCGCGCGTGATCGTTTTAAAATCGCTAAAACGTAATTTAAGCGTCACGGTCTTCCCCTTGAACCCATCCGAACGCAGGCGCCGTGAAACTTTCTCGCAAAGGATGGATAAGGCGGTGTCAAGCTGTTCCGGGTCAGCGGTATCTTCTTCGAAAGTATGTTCATGACTGACGGATTTAGCATCTCCTTCCGGCACCACAACGCGGGTGTCATGGCCGTTGGCCAGGTCCCGGAGATATTGGCCCCGCGCACCCAGGCGTTCGCGTAACGATGATACCGGCCTTTGGGCCAGATCACCGATCGTTTGAATCCCCATCGCGACAAGTAATTTTTCGGTCTGTTCCCCGACCCCGAACATTTTGGAAACCGGCAAGGGCCATAAAAAAGAAAGCAAATTGTCGGGCGTTATTTCCAGCAGCCCATCGGGTTTCGCGTGCGCGGAAGCAATTTTCGCGGCCATTTTATTGGGGGCGATGCCGATGGTGGCCGTCAGGCACAATTCCTCTTTGACACGCTCTTTGATCTTCGCGCCGATCCCAAGGGGCGTGCCGAAAAGACGGATGCTGCCGGTGATATCCAGAAAGGCCTCATCGATGCTCAAGGGCTCGATCTCCGGCGTAAATTCATAAAGGATAGCGAACATCGCCTGCGAAACTTTTGAATATTTACGCATGTCCACGGGGAGAAATACCGCTTCGGGACAACACCGGCAGGCGGCGGAGATGGGCATGGCGGAATGGATGCCGTAACGGCGAGCTTCATACGAACAGGTGGAAACAACGCCGCGGCCCCGGCCGCCTTTGGGATCAGCCCCGACGACGACCGGCTTGCCTTTAAGCCAGGGGTTGTCCCGCTGTTCGACGGCGGCGAAAAAAGCGTCCATGTCGATGTGGAGGATGACGGGCATGAAGATCGTTTCCGGATAACCGGGTAACCGGTTATCCGGAAAGTGTCTACCGCAAATCACTGCCCCCTGGAAGAATCGAACTTCCATCCCAAGCTCCGGAGGCTTGTGCTTTATCCATTAAGCCAAGGGGGCGCTAAATTATATAGATCCGGAAGATCAGCGCGAACTCTGCTGAATAATTTTCAGTAATTCCTGAGATGCTTCGTGAGGGCCCTGCCGCTCCCATCCCGCCAGCCCCAGACGCGTGCGGATCTGCCCGACGGGCATGCCATGCTCAAAGAAGGCGTAAAAAAATTTGCGCGCGAGGCCCTCGTGGAGGTCCTTATATTGGACCGGGCCGAAGACGTTCGCGAAATACGTATGGACGATGCCGGTGGTGGTGGTGGTCCCCTTGCTCATGACGGTTCCCTCACGAAAAACGCCCATGGCCTGATCGGGGTTAGCGAAAAATTCGACAAGAGGATGATCTTCATCTATATCCTCATAATTGTTGGCGTATAAAATAAAGTTGACCGGATGGCCCTTGATCACGTTCTGGAACGTCGTCACCGGCAGGATGATCCGGGCATTGACCTGGTTGGGGCTCATGATGATGGCGCGGTCGATCTGTCCAAGGGCGTAGCCCGGAGGGAGATCATCGAGCCGCAAAAACGCCCCGGTTTCCGTGCCGTAGCCGATCACCCCGGCGCGCGTCATTTCCAGCGACCCCATGTCGTCGGCGATCACGATCATGTCCTCGATGATCGTTTCTCCCAAATCACGCAGGGCTTCGAGCGTTTCGGATTTGCCCGCGCCCGTATCCCCGATGAACAGGATCGTCTTGTCCTGCCCTCCTTTAAGGCGGAGCCGGACAAAAGCGCCGTGAAAGGGAAGCTTCCCTCTTTTCATCATAATAATATTGTGCAGCGTCAAGACCATTTTCTTAAGGTAACCGAAATAGCCGAACTCGTCGCGGCCCGGAACAGCCCCCACCAGGATCCCGTTTTTCTCATCATCATAAAACACGGTCGGGAAAGACCCAAATTTGTTCAGGATACCCTCTGGAACGCCGAAGGCGTACACCGCGTCGGGCTTGCGGGCCAGGTCCTCGTCCTCGGCCATTTCAAAAAGGTTGCACAGCGAATGTCCCAGTTCGGAAAAACGATTATGAAAATAGATCAAAATGATCAACGACCCGACTTTCGCCGGATAACATAGCCATTCCCCGGCCCTAAGGTCAAAAAGTTCCAGAGGATTCTTCTGCACCCCCTCAAATTTTCCCGTACGTTTGTTCATCGGGGGATTAAGGATCAAAGGCGGATACAACAGAATCTGGCGGATGACGGGCACGGCGTTAAGCTTTTTATAAACCGGCGCGGGGAACGGGACCTCTTTGAGCGCGG
>MHGM01000096.1:309-636 GCA_001805565.1 Omnitrophica WOR_2 bacterium RIFCSPHIGHO2_01_FULL_52_10 | reverse complement strand
CACCTGCCGGTAAATGCGCGGGTGAATGCCGGTGACGTTTTCCTGGATGTCGCGGTACATCCCGCGGACCAACCCCGTCAGCTGTCCGATGGTCGCGTTAAACGTCCGGTAGGGTTTCTGGTCCCAGGCCTGGCCGTTGTCGTTGGCGATGAGGAACCGGTCGAAACTGCGCCAATAATTATAAACGTATTCGATGAATTCGTTAAATAAAGCGGGGTCTTTCAGAAATTGCTCCGCCCCCGCGACAACCTTCCCGGTCGAGCGAATAGGCGTATGGACCAGGGTCCCCAGCGTTTTGATGAACAGATCGATGGTCTCGCCGGTGAT
>MHGM01000096.1:0-174 GCA_001805565.1 Omnitrophica WOR_2 bacterium RIFCSPHIGHO2_01_FULL_52_10 | reverse complement strand
AATAATGATCTTGTCCCGGGATATTTCGAAGGGTTCGGTGTTCATCATTTGTATTTACGCCGGTATCCGAAAATCTAAAGTATACCCCAAAAAGGCTGTGTGTCAACTTCTTCCCAGGCGCGCGGCCTCAAGCCTGGGCGTTGCGCAGACTGCTGCGGTCAATGCCGGGGATCG
>MHGM01000095.1:2969-6932 GCA_001805565.1 Omnitrophica WOR_2 bacterium RIFCSPHIGHO2_01_FULL_52_10 | reverse complement strand
CCACGATCTCCCCCAGATTGTGCGGAGGCATATTGGTCGCCATACCAACAGCGACGCTGCAGGAGCCCGTTCTTTTGCCGTCGGCTTTACCCAATCTTTTGGTCAATGGCTCCAGCGGGATCGCTGTTGGTATGGCGACCAATATGCCTCCGCACAATCTGGGGGAGATCGTGGATGCTATCGTGTTGTTGGTGGACGAGCCGGACACCACGATCCCGGAGCTTAACAAGATCGTTAAGGGGCCGGATTTTCCGACGGGCGGCATTATCTGCGGACGGGAAGGCATCAAGGATGCCTATGCGACGGGGCGCGGCAAAATAACGCTGCGGGCGAAAGTCACCATCGAGCACCAAAAAAGCAACAAAGACAGCATTGTTGTTACCGAGATCCCGTATCAAGTCAATAAATCCAACTTGATAAGCGCTGTCGCCGATCTGGTCCAGGAGAAAAAAGTCGAGGGCATTACCGACATCCGTGATGAGTCCGATAAAGACGGGATCCGCGTTGTCCTGGAATTGCGCCGCGACGTCGAACCGCAGATCATCTTAAATTATCTTTACAAACACACCCAGCTGGAAACAACTTTTGGCATTATTAATCTTGCCCTGACTGGCGGCACGCCGCGCGTCCATAACTTGAAGCAGTTGATGATGTATTTTATCGACCACCGCCGCATTATTATCCGCCGCCGGACGCAATTTGATCTGGATCGTGCGCTCAAACGGGCGCACATCCTCGAAGGCCTGCGCATCGCCATCAAGTTTATCAATGAGATCATTAAGACAATACGCGAGTCAAAGAGCACCGCTGAAGCCAAGACCGCGCTCATGAAAAAATTTGAGCTCTCCGACATGCAGGCCCAGGCCATCCTGGAGATGCAGTTGCAGCGGCTCACCGCCCTGGAGCGCGACAAGATTGAAGCCGAGTATCAGGCGCTTTTGAAAGATATTGAGAATTACCGCGCGATTTTGGCTTCCGAGAAGAAAATTGAGGGGATCATCAAGGACGAACTGCTGGAGATTAAGAAAAAATATGCCGACGAGCGCCGCACGGAGATCACCGGCAAGGCCGAGGAAATAGAGGTTGAGGATCTGATTGCTGAAGAAAGCATGGCGATCACCATCAGCAACGACGGATATATCAAACGGCTGGCCGTTTCCGCCTACCGCAAACAAAAGCGCGGCGGCAAAGGGGTCGCGGCCATGACCACCCAGGAGGAGGATTTTGTCCAGAATCTGTTTGTAGCCTCCACGAAAGACTATCTGCTGATTTTTTCAGATCAAGGCATGGTGCGCTGGTTAAAGGTGTATGAAATCCCGGTCGCCTCGCGCATGGCCAAGGGGAAAAATATCATCAATCTTTTGACGTTTAGCAAGGATGAAAAGATCAGTGCCATCGTGGCCGTGAAAGAATTTAATCCCGACCAATATTTGATTTTTGCAACGGGCCAGGGCAATGTCAAGAAAACATCGCTTTCTGCTTATAGCAACCCCCGCAAAGGTGGAATTATCGGCATTGGTTTAGAGAAAGGCGATCGTTTAATCGGCGTTGCGCTTAGCAACGGCAAAAGCGAAGTTCTGTTAGCGACGAGAAATGGCAAGGCGCTTCGTTTCGCTGAGAAACAAATTCGTGATATGGGCCGCGGCGCCAAGGGCGTGCGGGGCATCAACCTTGAAAAAGGTGATCACGTCGTTAGCATGGTTGTCTTTCCTTCGGATATCGGCAAAACAGGCAGCACATTATTGACCGTGAGCGAATATGGGTTTGCCAAGCGGTCGGACTTTGAAGAATATCGCATTCAATCCCGCGGCGGCAAAGGGATCATTAACATGAAAGTCACCGACAAGAATGGACCGGTGGTCGGTGTTTTGGCGGTTATGCCTGATGATGAGATCATGACGGTGACTAAAAAGGGCATGATCGTCCGCTGTCCTCCCAAAGACGTCCGCGAGACCGGCCGCAGCGCGGTTGGCGTACGGCTGATCAGCCTTGAGAAGGGCGATGAGGTCAGCTCGGTCGCTATCGTCGTCGCCAAAGAGGACGAATAAACCATCTTTTTATACAATGTCCGACCCCATCGTCTAGCCTGGTCAGGACACAAGCTTTTCAAGCTTGCAGCACGGGTTCAAATCCCGTTGGGGTCGCTTTTCTTTTTTGATGAATCCCTCCCTAAAAATATTTTGGCAAAAATGCGTCGATTTTGTTTGTAGCCGCCAGTTTCTTTTTGTTTTAATCGGGATTGGCCTTTTGCTGCGGCTCAAATATTATTCGGAAAATCTTTCTCTGTGGCTCGATGAAGCTGCCCTCGCCCTGGAAATCTTACGGAGGTCGTTTTCGGAAATTTTTTTTGTCGCGAATTATAACCAATATTCTCCCACCGCACCCGTCGGATTCTTACTTTTGGAAAAAAGCGTTATTGTTTTTTTAGGTAGCAGTGAATGGGCACTGCGGCTGGTCCCGCTGATGTGTTCGGCTCTTTCTGTCTTTTTATTTTTACCGTTGGCGAGAAAATATGTGCGCGCCGAAGCGGTTCCTGCGGCGCTGGCGTCCTTCGCGCTCGCGGGGCCATTGATCTATTATTCGGCCCAGGTCAAGTCGTATTCTTGCGACGTGTTGGTGGCGATCTTTGTGCTTTGGGGAGCGGCGCATGTGCGGGATGCGCAATTGGGACCCCGGCAGGCAATCGTGATTGGGGTGATCGCAGCGGTCGTCCTATGGTTTTCGTACAGCGCATTATTTGTCGTTGGTGGAGCCCTGGTGGTTTTAATAACCTTTGCGTTCATTGAGAAGCGGCGTGAAAAAGGTATTTTTCTTTTTGGGGTGGCGTGCCTGGCCGGCATAAGTTTTTTGGCCGGGTATTTCAATGAAATCACCCAGATTCGCGCCAATAGCGGTTTGTATGGAATGTGGCAAAAGGCTTTCCTGCCTTGGTCGGCGGGGCCGGCGGCAAGCGTTATTTGGTTGAAAGATGCAACAGGGAATATTTTTAAAGATGCGCTGGGGCAGCCGTTGGCCTATTTGGCCGCAGGGTTGTTTTTTGTGGGGACGGCAACGGTATTTGCGCGCGACAAAGAGAAGTGTTTTTTGCTTGTATCGCCGGCTGCGATCGTTCTATTGGCCGCCGCAGCGCACAAATATCCTTTCTTCGGACGGTTTGTTTTGTTCCTTGTCCCGTCTTTGGCGCTTCTGATGGCGGAGGGGATTGTGTACGTCATTGATAAATTTTTCAAGCGCCCGGCGGTAGCCATACTCTTAAGCGCAGTTGTGTTTTTTTATCCTGTCCAAAATGCGGCGGATGTTTTAAGCCGCACGCACGCTTTTGAAGAAATGAAACCTGTCATGCGCTATCTGAAGGGACATTATCAAGAGCGGGACGCTATTTTTTTGAACAATTCGGCGCAATACGGTTATGGCTATTACAGCGGGCGCTGGGGCTTGGACACCAAAGAGCTTTTTGTAGGCGTTATCGTCGAGCCGCCGAATCCATTTCGATCTTTTGATCCCGCCGTTCGTGCGGTGTATGTAAACTATGAGCGCGGGGCCCTGGGGCATCTTGTCGGGTGGCACGTCGGCCAGTCCGCGAACGCATTTTCAAAGGAAGAATGGGAGAAAGTCCGCGATAATAAAAGAACTTGGCTGATCTTTTCTCACGCCTCCGCGGGATATCGTAAGACTGTTTTGGATTATTTTGGTCGGGAAGGGAAAAAGCTGGAAGAGTTTCACGCACCAGGGGCCTCGATTTATTTGTTTGATATGGAAAAGTCGTAGTTGGGAGAAGAGCTGTTATGTTTGATGTCGTATTTTATGAAGTGTTTAAAGAGGAAGAAAAGACGTTAGAAAAATTCTTGCCTGCGAAAATTCGCGCACGGTTTGTATCCAAAACTATCCAGGAATGTCGTGAAGCACTTCCGTCTGCAAGGCTTATCAGCGTCAGGACGCAGTCGCGGATCCCGCGGGAGTGGG
>MHGM01000095.1:2669-2915 GCA_001805565.1 Omnitrophica WOR_2 bacterium RIFCSPHIGHO2_01_FULL_52_10 | reverse complement strand
AATATTGTTCGCGGGCGGTGGCGGAACAGGCCGTGCTCGTGATGATGGTTCTTTTGCGCAAGCTGAAAAAACAGATGGTTTCTTTCGCAACATTTTCCCGCGATGGGTTGACTGGGTTTGAATGCCGCGGGCGCCGCGCGCTTGTCATTGGCGTGGGACATATTGGCACAGAGATCGTAACGATCGCCAGAGGATTGGGGATGACGGTCAAAGGCGCGGACCCGTGCCGCAGGATTAAAGGACTTG
>MHGM01000095.1:0-2653 GCA_001805565.1 Omnitrophica WOR_2 bacterium RIFCSPHIGHO2_01_FULL_52_10 | reverse complement strand
AAAAGGGTTGCCGTGGGCGGACGTTGTTTTTTGCGCCTGTCCTCTGACGGATAAGACAAAAGTGATGCTTGATTATAATGTATTACGCAAGGTTAAGAAGGGGGCCATTTTTGTCAATGTCGGCCGGGGAGAAATATCTCCCGCTAAAGATCTGGCGCGGCTTTTGTCCAAAGGCATTTTGGGCGGGATCGGTCTGGATGTTTTTGACGAGGAGCATACGCTCGCGGATTCTTTGCGCGCGCGGCGCGCGGATGCCCGCGCCCGGAGGATATTGAAACTCAAAGACAAGAACAACGTCGTATTTACGCCGCACAATGCGTTTAATACGCGGGAGGCGCTGGAGGGAAAGGCGCGCTTGAGCGCCGAAGCGATCAAACATTTTTTGCGCCGGGGGACATTTTCTGATCCAGTCCCGGAGCGGCGAGAAAAGCCGTTGCATTTTCATGGGGAGAGCTTAAAATATGAAAGTAGCGGTTGTTCAGCTTGGCGCGACAGATGATAAAGCGCGCAACTTTAATAAAGCGGTTGCTTTTGTCCGACGAGCGATTGACCGGCGCGCGCGATTGATCGCGTTGCCGGAAGTCTTTATTTTTCGCGGGCGCATCCGTTCCCGCGCGGAGGTGCGAGCCGTTGCCGAGACCATCCCCGGCGAATCTTTGAGACCATTGATGGCGCTGGCCAGGCAGAATAAAGTTTTTATTTTGGCGGGATCGATCTATGAAAAGGCGGCGGGGAAAGACAGGGCGTATAATACTTCTGTTTTCATCGATGACCGGGGGGCGATAAAGGCCAGGTATCGTAAAATCCATTTGTTTGAAGCGGTTCTTGGCAACAAGCGCATCCGGGAGGCGGATTGTTTTATGGCGGGGCATAAGGCGGTCATGGCCCGCGCCGAAAAATTCAAGATAGGATTTTCGATCTGTTATGATTTACGTTTCCCGGGAATGTACCGTAAGTACGCTGCTTTAGGGGCGCATGTGTTGTGTGTCCCGTCGGCGTTCACGCATGAAACAGGGAAGGCTCATTGGGAAGTGCTGGTCCGGGCGCGCGCCATTGAAAATAGATGTTATGTTCTTGCTCCGAATCAGGTCGGCAAAAGCGGTAAGGGTGTGCGTCATTACGGGCACAGCCTGATCGTTGACCCCTGGGGCGAAATCCTGGCTGCGGCGTCAGGGAATAAGGAAGAAATTATTTATGCACAGTTGGATTTGCACGACATAAAAGCCGCAAGACAAAAACTGCCGGCATTGATGTGAAAGGAAAGGGGAGGTATGTCCGGATATGATGAAACGAGAAATTCCAAAGGGCAAAGCACGATCGAATACATTCTTGTCGTTGCCGCGGTCATCGCTGCCCTGCTGATTTTTGCCGGCAGGAACGGGATCTTCCAGAACGCGCTTAACGCGACTTATGATACGAATATTAATGCCATGCTGAATATGGCCGAAAGGATATTGGAATGACACCTAAGAAAATCAAGGTCGCGGTTACCGGTGCCGCGGGGCAGATCGGGTATGCTTTGTTGTTTCGCGTTGCCTCGGGAGAGGTATTCGGCCCGCAAACGTGCATAGACTTAGGCTTGCTGGAGCTCGAGGCGGCTCTCCCCACCTTAAAAGGCGTTTGTATGGAGCTGGAAGATTGCGCTTTTCCCTTACTGGATTCCGTCGGGCAAACAGCGTCTCCCGAGGCCGCCTTCAAGGATGCCGATTGGGCCCTTTTGGTTGGGAGCGTTCCGCGCAAGGCCGGCATGGAGCGCGGCGATCTTTTAAAGATCAACGGAGGTATTTTTACGGTGCAGGGCAAGGCTCTTTCCAATTGCGCGAAGCCGGCGTGCAAAGTTTTTGTCATCGGCAATCCGTGTAATACCAATGCCTACATCGCCAGGGCTTCAGCGCCGAATATTTCGCCGCGGAATTTTTTCGCGATGACCATGCTGGACCAGAACCGGGCATGCGCCCAGCTGGCCCGGAAGGCAGGCGCGAAAATTGAAGAAGTAAAAAATGTCGCTATCTGGGGGAATCATTCCGCCACCCAGTTCCCCGATTTTTATCATGCCACTATTGACGGCAGGCCGGTCGTCCAGCGGATTTCCGACGAGCAGTGGTTGAAGACGACATTTATTGAAACGGTCCAGAAACGCGGCGCGGAAGTGATCAAGGCGCGCGGGCTTTCTTCCGCCGGGTCGGCTGCCAACGCGGTCGTCGATACGATCAGGCGGTTGACAACCCCCACGCCCGCCGGAGAGTTTTTCTCGGTGGCCGTACCTTCGGACGGGAGTTACGGGATCGAAAAAGGATTGATTTTTGGGTGTCCGGTGCGTTCCAACGGCACGGATTGGGAAATTGTGCAGGGACTCAAGCACAATGCTTTTGCTCAAGAAAAAATCGACCTTACCCACAAAGAACTTTTGTCCGAGAGGGAGGCCGTACAAAGCCTGGTGCAGGCAAAATAGCCGCAGGCAACCGTCCGGTGAGGAGGCTTGGTGCAAATTTTTTTAAAATCACTTGTTTCTTCAAACATTGGCAGGTATACTTAATACAATATTTTCTTAATAGAATTTTAAAATATTAAAACAGGAGATAAGCGGTGCCTACGACATCCCAAAAGCAGTTAAGGCTTGCCTTTTTTTGTTTTTTTGTTGCCATCATGAGCG
>MHGM01000094.1:1999-5826 GCA_001805565.1 Omnitrophica WOR_2 bacterium RIFCSPHIGHO2_01_FULL_52_10 | reverse complement strand
CATCTCGCCGAAGCAAAAGCTTTTTCGCATTCATCCACGGGCAAAGCCCGTGGTCTTCTGCGAAGGCGGATAACACGGACCAGGATTTCAAAACAATCATTCTGGTGATGCGCGGGGGCGCTTTAACGCTGTACGGCGCCCAGCTCCTCCACAAAGGCGCGGAGGATCTTTGCGTGGACATCGTTGACTTCCTCTTCGCGCAAGGTCCGATCCGGGGCCTTGTAGCGCAGAGAGAAAACGACCCCGCGCTGCCCGGCGGGAATCTTCTCCCCGCGGTATTCCTCGCTGAATTTCACGGAATTTAAAATGCCGCTCCCCAGGCGAAAAGCCGTCGCGCAGACCTGCTGGAACTGGACGGAAGTTTTTACGGCCAGGCTGACGTCGCGCACGATCACGGGGTATTGCGAAACGCTCCGGTAAGATTGCCGGGGTGAGTAAAAACGCCGGAGCTCCTCAAGATTGATCTGGGCAAAAAAGACGTTTTTTTGTTTAATGTCCCAGTTGATCAAAACATCTTCTTCGATCTTTCCCAGGAACCCGACATCAACGCCCTGCACGAGAACGCAAGCGCCCCGCCCTTTTTCCAAAAACGGCTGGGAGCCGCTTTCAAAGCGTATTTCCTGACGACACGTACGCGCGATTGTCTGCTCAACAGCGCCCTTGATGTCATAAAAATCCGCTTCCGACTTGCTAATTTTGCGCCAGTCTTCATCCAGTTTGCCGGTCATGATGATCCCGAGCGTTTCCTGCTCCCCGCGCGGGCCGTAAATTTTACCGATCTCAAAAAGCCGCAAATTTTTCTGCCCGCGATTAACATTAAATACGACGACGGACAGCAAGCTCGGCAAAAGCGAGGGGCGCAACAATCCTTGGTCCTGGGCCAGCGGGTTTTGTATTTTCACCCCGCGCAGGTGCGTTTGCTTGGTCCGGGCCAGATCTTTTTCGCCGATCATCGCGTAGCTGACCGTTTCACTGGCCCCCTGCGCCAGAAGCAAGACCCGGATTGCCGGCCGGAATTTTTGGGAAGGCTCCGGCCCCACGTTCGTTGTGGCAACCACCGGCAGGCTCGCCGGCAATTCGTCGTAACCGACAACGCGCGCGATCTCTGCGACGACGTCCACCTCGTCCCTGATGTCCTTGCGAAACGCGGGCGGCGTGACCTTAAAAACGTCTTTTTTGCCCGCCTTCACGGTACATCCAAGCTGCTGAAGGATCTTTTTGCACCGCGCCGTTGTCAGCGTCGCGCCGAGAAATCCGTTAACACCGTCTTTTGTCACGGTAAGGACTGGCCCTTTGGGCTTTTCCCTGGCCCCCGTCTCTTCATCGCTGCGGCCAGCCACGTTACCGGCGGCGGAATCCAGAATAAGTCCAATCGCCCGGTCCGCCCCAGCCTTGACAGTTTCGTAATCCACGCCCCTTTCAAAACGGTAGGAAGATTCGCTGGAAACCCCAAACGCGCGCGAGGCGCGGCGGATCAGGACAGGATCAAAATAAGCGCTTTCCAATAAAATATTTTTCGTGGTTGCCGTGACCTCCGTGTCCTTGCCTCCCATGACGCCGGCGATGGCCACGGGCCGCCGCGCGTCGGCGATCACAAGGATCGCTGGCGCCAAACCATATTCAATACCGTCGATAGCGGTGATCGTTTCCCCTTCTTGCGCCCGACGGACAATGATCTTGCCGCCCTCCAGTTTATCGTAATCAAAAACGTGCAGCGGCTGACCAGTTTCCAGCAAACAGAAATTGGCAATATCCACCACGTTATTGATCGAACGCACTCCTAAGGCGGTGACGCGTTTCTGGATCCAGGCGGGCGTTTCGCCGACACGGACATTGCGGATCAACGTCCCGTTGTAACGCGGGCACCCTTTCTTGTCCAGGATTTTGATGCCGCACGCGGCCGACAGGCTCCCTTTGGGAGGTAAAGACGGTTTCAAAGGTTTTATTTTGGGCATCTTTCGTGAAACGTTCAGGATGGCGGACACTTCGCGGGCGAGGCCGAGCATGCTCAGGCAATCCGGACGGTTCGGCGTGATCTCCAGCTCAAAGACAGTATCTCCGTCGACGGCAGCGATCTTCTCCACCTCCAGGCCCGCCATCGTCAATTTGTGGGCGAGCTTTTCCGGCGAAACGCCGACCGTCACGTAATCCCTAAGCCAGTTTAAGCTAAATTTCATAAAACACCTTGTTAGCCAGGGCTGATCCCGCTTCGCGGGATGATCCGCCTTTCTCCAGCAACAGACTTCGGCCGCAGCTTAATAGTACCGGCGGATCAGAACTGCTCCAAAAACCTTATGTCATTTTCGAAAAAAAGACGAATATCCTCAATGCCGTACTTGAGCATGGTGATCCGCTCCACGCCGAGGCCAAAGGCCAGCCCTTTGTATTTTCCTTCCGGGTACCCCGCGGCGAGGAAAACCTTCGGATGCACCATGCCGCAGCCCATAATTTCAAGCCATCCTTTGCGCCGGCAGACCGAACACCCTTTGCCGTCGCAGATATAACAGGAAATGTCGACTTCCGCGGATGGTTCCGTAAAAGGGAAAAAATGCGGACGGAATCTCATCTTGGTCTTTTCCCCAAACAGCCGCCGGCAAAACACGGTCAAAAGCCCTTTGAGCTCGGAGAATTTCACGTCCTCGTTGACCAAAAGCCCCTCGATCTGGTGAAACATAAACGAATGGCTGGCATCCGCCGCGTCGGGCCGGTACACGCGCCCGGGGACGATGACGGCCAAGGGCGGTTGATTTTTCTGCATGACCCGTATCTGGGCGGGCGAGGTATGGCTGCGCAACAATTGATAGCGTCCCTGATGTCCTGGGTCGGGGAGCTCAAGATAAAACGTATCAAAGGCATCCCGCGAGGGATGATCAACGGGGATGTTCAGGGCCGTGAAATTGTTAAATTCTGTTTCAATCTCCGGCCCTTCCTGAACGACAAAGCCCAATCCTGCGAAGATCCCGCAGATCTCATCAATAGTCTGCGTCAGGATATGCTGGTGCCCGACGGGAGCGGCCACGCCGGGGATGGTGATGTCGATATCCGCGGCGGGCGATTGGGCTTGCCTGCTTTTGATCTCTTTTTGCTTGGTCTCAATAATAATGGAAATGTTATTGCGCAGATCATTGGCGTTTTTGCCAACCAGGGGTCTTTGGTCGTGCGGCAGATTTGAAAGGGAAGCGTAGATCTCCTGGAGCAATCCTTTGCGCCCAAGATATTTGGTCCGAAACGCCTCCAGGCGCTGAAAATCCAGAATATACTTGGCTTCCTGCTGGACGGTATCCTCAATTTCCTGAAAATTCCAGCTCATCGCGTTCCCTTCTGACAACAATAAGTTGCCCCGCTTGCGAGGGGCGGAGCTTGCAAGTACGGGCACAAAATTTTGTGCCCCTACCTATCCTATTACGGTTTCCTACACCGCCTTCTTAACCATCTCAACGAGCTTTTGAAAAGCGTCCGGCGAAGAAACAGCCAGATCCGCGATCATTTTGCGGTCGACGGCGATCTTGGCCTGTTTGATGCCTTTCATAAAACGGCTATACGTGATGCCGGCCTCCTGACAGGCGGCATTGATGCGGACGATCCAGAGTTGTCTGAATTGACGCTTTTTAACCTTGCGGTCGCGGAAAGCATACGCCAGGCCCTTGATCAAGGAACGCTTGGCCTGACGATAACGCGTGTGCTTCTGCGCGAATTGACCCTTGGTCTGTTTTAAAACGCGCTTTTTTCTTTTATGTGTTGTAACCGCATGTCTGACCCTAACCATAAGGCAACAGCCTCCTTATCTTCTTTGCATCGACGCTGGAAACATACGAGCTCTGACGCAA
>MHGM01000094.1:0-1987 GCA_001805565.1 Omnitrophica WOR_2 bacterium RIFCSPHIGHO2_01_FULL_52_10 | reverse complement strand
GGATTTGGTCAGCCGAAACCTCTTGGCCACCGACTTATTTGTTTTTAACTTAGGCATCTTATTCCCTTTCTTGTCCCGCCGTTATTGAGCTTTCCTTTTCCACCTTTAAATCTCCCCTGAAGTTCTTTGACGCTAGCGAGAAATTTGAAGTTATGTTTATTTAGAGGAAGCTCAATAAGGCTTGCTTGCGCTGGGACTTATGACAACGCTCATCACGCGGCCTTCCATGGACGGATTTTTTTCCGCCTGACCACACTCGAGGAGGTCGGCAATCACGCGGGTGAGAATCTTTTCGCCAAGATCCTTATGCATCATCTCGCGCCCACGGAAAAACATGTTGATCTTGACTTTATCTTTTTTCTCCAGGAACGTTCTGGCTTGCTTGACCTTGATCTTATAATCCCCGTCGCCAATATTGGGCTTGAGCCGTATCTGTTTTAAATGCATCACATGTTGGTTCTTCTTGATGCGCCGTTCTTTTTTCTCCTGGTCATATTTGTATTTGCTGTAATCGATGATCCGGCACACGGGCGGGGTGGCCGTCGGGGCAACTTCAACCAAATCCAAACCGTGTTCCTGCGCGAGCTCGATGGCCCGGCGCAGCATCAGGACCCCCAGCTGTTCGGAGTTCGGCCCGATAACGCGCACCTCGGGGACTTTGATACGTTCATTAATGCGGATAAATTTCTGGATGGCAACACCTCCTGTTAGGATTTCCTTGAGACAATCTCATCCTGAATTTGGTTTATAAATATTTTTAATTCTTGCGCGCCCTGGTCGCCGGCGCCGTATTTTCTGACAGCGACTTTGTTTTCCTGCACTTCTTTGTCACCCACGACCAGAAGATACGGGACCTTCTTGACGGTGCCTTCACGGATGCGTTTGCCTAAACTTTCGTTTCGAGAATCAATTATAACCCGCACCCCGGCTTTTTGTAAATCATCTTTTACGCGAATCGCATATTCGTCGTGATCTGCACGAATAGGGATAATGACCGCTTGGGTCGGCGACAGCCAGACGGGAAACGCGCCGCCGTAATGTTCAATAAGTGTTCCGATAAACCGCTCCAGGCTTCCCAAAATCGCGCGATGAATCATGATCGGACGGCTTTCCGCGCCCTGTTCATTCACATACTTCAGGCCAAACCGCTCGGGCAGCGAAAAATCACATTGGATCGTCGCGCATTGCCATTCGCGCCCTAATGCATCTTTAAGCTTGATATCAATTTTAGGGCCGTAAAAAGCGCCTTCGCCCGCATTGACCACATATGGCAACTTTTTTTCTTTCAAAGCATCTTCCAGGGCCCTGGTAGCCGTATCCCAATTTTCCAGCGTACCGATATAATCGTCGGGCCGCGTACTTACTTCGATCTTGATATTCTGAAACCCAAAATCCCGCATCACATCGTAAGTAAAATCAATGACCCCCATGACCTCAGATTTAATTTGGTCCGGCCGGCAGAAGATATGCGCGTCATCCTGAGTAAATCCGCGCACGCGCAAAAGTCCGTGTAAAACGCCGGCCTTTTCCTGACGATAAACGGTGCCCAGCTCAAAGAACCTTATCGGCAAATCGCGATAGGAGCGGGTCTTGGAATTATAGATCAAAATATGCCCCGGACAATTCATGGGCTTGACGGCAAATTCCTCATCGTCAACTTTAAAAAAATACATCAGCTCGCGATAATGTTCGGCATGACCGCTGATCTCCCAAAGCTTGCTTTTTAAAATATGGGGCGTCATCACGAATTCATAACCGCGCTTAAGGTGCTGTTCTCGGACGTAATCTTCGATCGTTTTGCGCAGCATCGCCCCGGCGGGATGATAAAAGACAAGCCCGGCCCCGGCCGTTTCATGATAAAAATTAAAAAGTTCAAGTTGTACGCCTAATTTGCGATGATCGCGCTTTTCTGCTTCTTCGAGATTCTTTAAATAATCATCAAGTTCTTTCTGGCTGAAAAAGGCGGTGCCATAAATCCTCTGCAACA
>MHGM01000093.1:4530-4998 GCA_001805565.1 Omnitrophica WOR_2 bacterium RIFCSPHIGHO2_01_FULL_52_10 | reverse complement strand
TTTTTTTTGTTGTGCGGATGCTGGTAATGACTTCATCGACCAGCCCGTATTCCCTGGCTTCTTCCGCGCTCATGTAAAAATCCCGGTCGGAATCCTGGTGGATCCGTTCGAGCGGTTGTCCGGTATGGTTTGCTAATATTTGGCTTAAAGTCTCCTTCATCCGGAGAATTTCTTTGGCCTGGATGGAAATGTCACTGGCTGTTCCTTGCGTGCCGCCCCAGGGCTGATGGATCATGATCCGCGAGTACGGCAAGGCGAACCGCTTACCTTTGGCGCCGGCCGACAATAGAAGCGACCCCATGCTCGCGGCCTGGCCAAGACAAAAAGTGGAAACATCGGGTTTCACGAACTGGATCGTGTCGTAAATGGCCAATCCGGACGTGACCGAACCGCCCGGCGAATTGATGTACACGCTGATATCTTTGGTGGCATCCTCGCTTTGCAAAAAGAGCAATTGCGCGATGATCA
>MHGM01000093.1:0-4409 GCA_001805565.1 Omnitrophica WOR_2 bacterium RIFCSPHIGHO2_01_FULL_52_10 | reverse complement strand
TATCTGCGATTTTTGCTCCATCTTACTTAGCCTCCTTTAATGAGCACGTCCTTGACAAAATAGGTATTTTGTCAAGGACTGTGCGAATTAAACCCTTGACATTTTGCTGCTGGAAACAATTCAATCAATTTTTCTATCGTTTCTTTTCTTGTTTTTCCATTTTTGAATTGCATCTCACGTTTAAAGGCAGCCGATCGGGAATCAAACTCTTCAAAGTAACTCAGCCTTAACGGTCGCCTACCCCTCGTTGACTTGACTCGTCCCTTGAGATGACTATCCAAACGCCTGGCTAAATTGTCGGTATGCCCATAATATTTGTCCCCATCTTGACAACTCAAAATATAGAAGCAATATTTAGTCGCCATACGCAAAATGTCAAGGGTCAAATTCAGCCGCAGACTTACGTTCACTTCGTTCCATAAGTCTAGGCTTCATTTGACCATTCTGCTTCTTTAAGTAAAAATTCCATGACTTTGACGGCCAGGTTTTCTTCTTCCTTGACCGGGATATTCTCGAGTTCAGCAATTTTTTCAAGGACCAGATAGATGCGGATGTCCTTTTCGACGGATTCTTCAAGTTGCGGGCGGATCTCCTCTTCTTTTTTCGTGATCTCCTCCGGAGACAATCCTTGCGCGGCAAGCCGTTGGCGGATATCTTCCAGCCGTCGCGTGAGCTGTTTTTTGACCAATGAAGTCGGCGTCGTCAATTTTGCTTTCTTGAGAAGATGTTCCGCGACCTGGTTTTCGATGTCCCTCCGGTTGTGCCGGTCTTTATCGATCTCCATCTGACGGGTGAGCGACTTGGAGAATTCCTCCAGGCTGGGGAAGCCCAACCCATGAGCGAAAGCGTCATCGATGACGACCGCTTTCCCTTCCCCCTGGCCTTTCTTGAAAAATTCCAAAGTCTTGTTGAGCTCTTCCGGTGTGACGGTAGAACTTTTGCGCGTGATCTTGATCCTTTTATAGTCACCGACCTTGACCTCCGGCTTAACGTCCAGTTTGGCGGTAAAAGTCACTTTCCCTTCGTTAAGATTAATATCCAGAATTTCCGGCAGATCGATCGGCTTGATTTTTTCTTTTTCCAGTCCTTCCTGATACACTTCCGGGATCAATTCCTTGATGACTTCTTCCCGGGCGAGTTTGTTGTGCTGGGATTCCAGGATATGCCGGGGGACTTTTCCCTGACGGAACCCTTTGACCTTCACGACTTTTCCGAGTTCTCCGTAGATTTTATCAAATTTTTGCGACACGCGCTCCCGGGGAACTTCGAATTTCAATTCCAGCCGGATCGCGTCCAGTTTTTTAACGGCCAATTTCATGGATTTCCTGCCTCCGCCATAAGTTGTCGGTTACATCCTGAATTTCTCGCCCAAATAAATTTTCTTTGCTTCCGGGTCGTTAATCAGATCCTGCGCCGTCCCCGAAATAAGGATTTTCCCGTCGGCGATGAGATAGGCCCGGTCGGTAATGGACAACGTCTCGCGCACGTTATGGTCCGTTAAAAGGATCCCCAGCCCGCGCTGTTTCAGATTTTTGATAATCTCCTGCGCTTCGGCCACCACGATCGGATCGATGCCGGAAAAAGGCTCATCCAGCAGAAGAAACGACGGGTTTGTCACCAGGGCGCGTGTAATTTCCAGCCGGCGGCGTTCGCCGCCGGATAACGTGTAAGCTTTATTGTTCGCCAGATGCGCGATATTTAACTCCTCCAGTAAAGACTGTAACCGTTTTTTGCGTTCCCGCGGGCTGAGCGGCAACGTTTCTAAAATCGCCAGGATGTTCTCGGCGACGGTCAATTTCCGAAAAATCGACGGTTCCTGCGCCAGGTACCCCATCCCCAGCTTACAACGTTCATGGATGGACTTATAGGTGATATTTTCATTATCGAAGAATATTTCACCGGCGTTAGGTTTGATAATGCCCACCGCCATGTAAAAAGTCGTCGTCTTGCCAGCCCCATTGGGGCCCAACAGCCCGACAATTTCCGAACGTCCTACGGAAATACTCAATCCATCCACGACGCTGCGCTGGCCATATTTTTTCACGAGATTTCTAGTTTCCAAGAGCTGTAATGGCATTTTCTCCTTCAGTCACCAGGATAAGTTTCGGGCGGCCGGAAAGCGTTAGTTTGCGTTCCCGGCCGTTATAAACGGCTTTGTCGGCAAAGGACTGGTTCGCCCCGCGGATGATCACCACGTGTCCGGAACAAATCATTTCTTTAATCTGCCTTTTTGTTTCATCGAAAAATATTTCCATGCGGTCGGCCTTCAAAGTCTGATCCGCCTGTACGGCAACGACATTATCCTGAAAAACGGCGTACGATTTGGTCTGGTCGATCACCATAGGACCGTCCGAGGTGATGGTGATCTGTGAGGTCACCTCGGGATCGGGTTGCGTATCCATCGTGACGGTCACATCCTGGTCGATCTGCGCCGTCTTCATGGCCGGATGCGCTTCCATTCCCGTGCCGGTCATCGTCATGTCTTTATCCGTGATCAAAACATCATCGTTCGTTTTGACCAAATCTTCGTTGCGGTTCCAGTCCAGGGAATCCGTTGTCATCTGGGTGCCCCGCTCGCTGGTGATGACGACATCCTTTTCCAGATGGATGATGCCGCTGGCCTGGTCAATGGTCCCGGTTTCGGCCGTCAGATTGACTTTTTCATCACCGTAGGATTCACCGGCAACGTTGGAAATTTTGATTTTATCGCCGAGGATGTCGGCGTTATCTCCGTTAACGGTCCAGGATTTTTTCCCGTCCCGGGTATATCCCTGCAAGTTGAACCCTTCGAATTGCTGGCCAGGTTCCCCCGCCCAGACAACGCTGGTTCCTCCTAACAAAAAAATTTGTACCAAGAGTAATAAACAATTTTTACTCATACAATAATTATCCGATCCGCGCGAGAATATTTTTCCATTGTCCCTGCGCTTTTAAGATCAATTCGGCCACTTCACGCACCGCGCCGTCACCGCCCCGCTGCGTCGTCACGTAATGGGCGGCTTTCTTAAGTTCGCCCACGGCATTGGGTACGGCCACAGCAAAACCAACACGCTTTAAGATTGGCAGATCCGGCAGGTCATCGCCCATAAAACAAACTTGTTCATCCCGGCAACCAAGTTCGCGGATCAAACGTTCGTAAGAACTTCTTTTAGGATACGCATCCTGGCAGATTTTGTCAATTTTTAAGTCTTCGGCGCGGGCCGTTACCGCAGGCGATGAGCGCGCCGAAAGGATGGCTGTCTTGATGTCCGCCTGACGCAACAGCACAAGACCAAAGCCGTCCTGCACGTCAAAAAACTTGAGTTCCTTTCCCCGCGCGTCCACGACGATCTTGCCGTCGGTCAAGACACCGTCGACATCCATAACGAGGAGCTTTATTTTTTTTAATCTCGCATGAAGGGCGCTCTTCATACCAATCCGGCCTTTAAAAGGTCCTGAACGTCCAGCAGTCCAACAAGCCGACGCTGTTTATCTAAAACGGGTAATTCGTCAATTTTTTCTTCTTTCATGATATTGAGCGCTTCCGCCGCCAACTTGTCTTGTAAAATCGTTATGGGGTTACGCGTCATGACCTCCGCCACCCGCCGCTCCAGAACATCGGAGCCGGACTCCAGATGCCGGCGCAGATCGCCATCGGTAAATATCCCTACAAATTTTCCGTGCTGATTCAAAATGCACGCCGACACGCAGCGGGCCCGGGTAATGGCAAACAGGACCTGTTTGACTTTTCTGTTCTCGCGGACTTTGGGGTAATGAGCGTCTTTACGCATAATGTCTTCGACCTTTAACAGAAGTTTACGGCCGAGCATCCCGCCAGGATGATAAAAAGCGAAATCCTCTTTGCGAAATCCTTTGCGCACGATCAGGCAGGCCGCGAGCGCGTCACCCATCACGAGCGTCGCCGTTGTGGAAGCCATCGGCGCCAACCCCAGCGGGCATCCCTCTTGCTTAACGGAAACATCCAGCAGGACGTCCGCGTGCTTTGCCAGCGTCGAATGCCGGTTGCCCGTCATGGCGATCGTGCGCGAGCCGATCTTTTTGATGAGCGGCAGCAGCTGTTTTATCTCTTCGGTTTCACCGCTGTTGGAGACGATGACCACAACGTCATTACAGGTGACCTGCCCGAGGTCGCCGTGGATCGCTTCCGCGCTGTGCATCCACAGGCTCGGCGTTCCCGTCGAAGACAAGGTGGCGGCGATCTTGCGCCCGATGATCCCCGTTTTGCCCATGCCGGTGACAATGACACGGCCTTTGCATTTGACGATCAGATCGACCGCTTTCAAAAAATCACGGTTGATTCGATGCGTCAAATCCGCGATGGCCCTGGCTTCGACCGCGATAACCTCTTTGGCTTTTTGGATCGTCATTTTATCCTTTGGCGGTTCGTTTGATGATCTTGTCGATCGCCT
>MHGM01000092.1:4110-5382 GCA_001805565.1 Omnitrophica WOR_2 bacterium RIFCSPHIGHO2_01_FULL_52_10 | reverse complement strand
AAGCCGCGGGCCAGTTTGAACTCAAGAAAGCCAAAGACCTCAAGAAAGACCAGTCGTATTTCCTTTATAGTATGCACCGGGAAACCCTGCCGTCGGTTTTATTCCCGTTAGGAGGTCTCACCAAAAGTGAAGTCCGCGGACTGGCGCGCAAATATAAGCTCAACACCGCCGAGAAACCGGAGAGCCAGGATATCTGCTTTGTCCCTGACGCGGGATACAAGAAATTCCTCGAAGACCGCGTGGGCGGCCGCGTATTTGCGCCCGGGGATTTTGTGGACCAGGATGGCAAGGTCGTGGGCCAACACAAAGGCATCGCGCATTACACGATCGGCCAGCGGGACAAACTGGGCATTGCTCTCGGGCACCCGGTTTATGTGTACAAGATCGACAAGGAGACCAACACGGTTTGCGTCGGGCCGGAGTCGTGTCTTTATTCAGCGGGATTTTACGCGGGAGAATTCAATCCGGTCAGTATGGAAATCCCGCAAGAAAAAATGGAAGTCAGCGCGCGTATCCGTTATAATGCTCCAGAAACAGCGGCCCATCTGACGTATCTTGATGAGGGAAGGGTCCGCGTGGAATTCGCCGCGCCCCAGAAGTCGGTGACGCCGGGACAATCAGCGGTTTTTTATCGGGGAGATGTGGTTTTGGGCGGCGCTGTTATTGACGAGCCGATATCTTTATTGGGTAACGGTCAAGGCAACGAGGCCCGTATCGGTTTACGGGCAACGGTTACGTTACCTTAACCGAAAGACGAAACGGGCATCGTAACCTTAACCGGGATAATTTATGGACATCAAACTAGACCGCGCTAACCTTAAAGGTTACGTAAGCGAAAAAGATTACAAAGGTTTGTTGCCGGCCATCCAGAAGGCCCATAATGATCTGGAGAACAAGACAGGCAAGGGCAGCGCTTTTACCGGCTGGATCGATCTGCCGTCGCGCCTGGAAGACGGTTTCCTGGATGAGCTGGCCGAATTCGGTAAAGAGGTGAGGGAGAATTCCGATTGCCTGATTTCCATCGGCATCGGGGGCTCTTATGTCGGCGTCCACGCCACGCTGGAATTCTTGATCGCGGAACAAAAACTTCCCGTCCATTTTGCCGGCCAGGACTTAAGCTCCAACTACCTTTATTATTTGCTCAAAGGCCTCGAAAATAAAAGGATCACCGTGGTCGTGATCTCCAAATCCGGCATGACCGCCGAGCCCGCCCTGGCGTTTCGCGTCATCAGGAAATTCATGCAGGAGCAGTACTCCGCCGAAGAGCTTAAG
>MHGM01000092.1:0-4072 GCA_001805565.1 Omnitrophica WOR_2 bacterium RIFCSPHIGHO2_01_FULL_52_10 | reverse complement strand
CGCCATCGCGCGCAAGGCCGGATACCGGATGTTTCCCATCGATCCGGATATCGGCGGGAGGTTTTCCGTCCTGACCGCGGCGGGGCTGGTGCCGCTGGCCATCGCCGGTATCGACATCAAGGGGTTGATCGAGGGCGCGCGCGCCGCCCAGCGGTTTTGCTCACGGATGGACATGGAGAGCAATATCGCCTATCAGTACGCGGCCGCCAGGTTTTTGCTTTATAAACAGGGAAAAACAATTGAGGTGTTATCGACCTTTTACCAGCGTCTGGCTTTGGTGGAAGAGTGGTGGAAACAGCTTTTTGGGGAAAGCGAGGGCAAGGACGGCAAGGGGCTTTTCCCCACGTCCTTGAGTTTCACGACGGACCTTCATTCCATGGGGCAGTTGATCCAGGAGGGCCAGCGCAATATGTTCGAGACGTTTTTGCTGGTGGACCAGCCCGCGCATGGCGTGACCGTCCCCGAAGACAAGGACAACCTGGACAATTTCAATTGCGTGGCCGGCAAAGACCTCGATTATGTCAACAAACAGGCCTGGCGGGCGACCGCCACGGCCCATTATGAGGGCGGGGTCCCCAACATGACTATCACCGTCCCGCGTTTTGACGCGTATTCTCTGGGACAGTTGTTTTATTTCTTCGAAAAAGCGGTGGCCATCAAAGGGTATCTTTTGGGGGTCAACCCTTTTGACCAGCCCGGAGTGGAAGCATACAAGAAAAAGATGTTTGAATTCTTGGGGAGAAAATAATATTATTTATCGTTGATGGGTATCGCCGCGTTACCGATAACCATTTTATTCCGATGCACAGAAAAGATATAAAAAGAATCTTCTTCGGTTTTGTCCTTATTTTTTTGGCCGTGTTCAGCCTGGCGGTCGCCTTGTACTGGCCGGAATTTCAAAAGCAATTCTTCCCGGAGATGACAGTTCCACGGCAGAAGAATGTCGTTCCGGCACCGGTGAGCGCGCCGGTGGCAACCCCGGTCGCTCGTGACCAGAAGGAATCGATCAAAAAGGAAGGGCTCCTGTGGGTCGACCCCGCGTCTGCTCAATATGTCGTCACGCTGGGCAAAACGCAAGGGATATGGGAAGGGAAGAAATTGAAGGTTTATGACGGAACGGATCTTTTAGGCCAAGTGATCGTCGACCGCGCGCTGGAAACAGTTTCTTATGTCGTTGCGGAAAAGTCAGCGGATATTTCAAAGGACACGTATTATCGCGTTGTCGCAGAATAGGCCGTCCGCCTCACCAAAATCTATGATTTTGGTGGGCGAGACGAGCCTCGTCATTTCCTTCAGAAAATGGAAATGAGGAAAAATGACGGGAGGTAGTGTCATGGGACAGATCGGTATGCCGGAACTTATAGTTGTTTTGCTAGTGGTCATTATTTTGTTCGGTGCCAAAAAGCTCCCCGAGATCGGCAGTGCTTTGGGCAAGGCCATCCGGGAATTCAAGAAAGCCGGTAAAGACATCCAGGATGACGTCAAGGACGCCGTCAAAAAGGACGATGAGCGCAAGTCCTGATGAACTTTCCTTTTGGGGGCACCTTGATGAACTGCGTTCGAGACTGCTTAAATCTTTCATCGCCGTTGTCGTTGCCGCCTGCTTCTTTTATCCTTTCGTCGATCGTTTTCTCGCCTTTTTGATCAGACCCGTGGGCAAAGTCGTTTTTACTTCTCCGGCGGACGCCTTTGTCGTCCGGTTGATGCTTCTGATCTGCGGCGGGGTCGTCCTCGCCTTGCCGGTTATCGTTTATCAGCTTTGGCAATTTGTCGCCGCGGGCTTGAAGGAGAATGAAAAAAAATATGTCCGTTTTTTCGCGCCAGCTTCGTTTGTCCTGTTTGTGGCCGGCTGCATTTTCGGTTATTGGGTCATCATCCCCGTTGGCATGAAATTCCTGTTGAGTTTTGCGACGGAATCCATTGTCCCGATGATAACGCTTCCTAATTACATTTCTTTTATTGTAACGTTAGTTCTTGCCTTTGGCCTTTGTTTCCAGCTTCCTTTGGTCCTGATGTTCCTGGCCAGGATCGGCATCGTCACACCGGCTTTTTTAGTGCAAAAAAGAAAACACGCTATCGTTTTGATCCTGATCGCCAGCGCGATCCTGACCCCATCGCCGGATGCGATTTCCCAAATACTGATGGCCGGGCCGTTACTGGTGCTTTATGAGCTGGGTGTCTTCGCCTCAAAATTCATAAAACCTTAAGGACTATTGGCGGGGGGTGATTATATGTTATACTTATCCCGGGAAAGTAAGCGGTCGGGGTTTCAGCCACGGAAAGGGAAAAGACATGAAGATTTCTGATCTAAGGGAATTGTTGAAAGACAAACGGGTCGCTGAGGAGATCAACAAACATTTGTGGATCGAAAGCCAGAAGGCGGGATATTCGATAGGGTTTGAGCGGGCCACGGATGAATGGCTGCGGCTTTACGCGGCCGAGTGGATGAAATATCATCAGCCCGAGAAATACAATATGTTGAAGGATAAAAAAAAAAGATAGCGATGTGTTCTGTTGCGCGGGCTCAAATCATAAAAGACCCTCTGGAATACTCCAGAGGGTCTTTTAAATTATGACTCTTGCTGACTTATTTGCGTTTTGCTGCTTTTCTTTTTTTCTTTTTCGCTGGCATATATTCTCCTCCTTTTCGTTCAGAGATTTTTGCCGCTTTAATTAGATAATAACACATAGAGATTTTTATGCAAAAAGTATTATGAAAATTTTATGACATCGTTATATATTCATATACCATTTTGTCAGAGTAAATGTTTTTATTGTTCGTTCGTTGTTTCCGTTGGACAACGTCATCGGGTTGATGATTATCTGGATTGTTTGTCCCGGGAGGCCCAACAATGCCGGGAGGTCGAATGCGCCAGCGTGTTTGTTGGCGGCGGGACGCCCAGTTATCTCGAAGCGGATCAGCTCGAACGATTATTTAAAATTGTAAAAGATAACTTTTTGGTGCGCCCCGACGCGGAATACACCATCGAAGCTAATCCCGAAAGTCTGGATGCGGCGAAGCTGAAGGTCTTGCGCAGCCGCGGCGTCAACCGGATTAGTTTGGGCATTCAATCATTTCATCCTCATTGTCTGAAATATCTGGGAAGGCATCACGATCAATTGCAGGCGCGGGAGATATATCAAATGATCCGTGATGCGGGTTTTACGAATGTTAATCTTGATCTGATGTTTGGATTTCCGAAACAAACGCTCGAGGAGATTGAGCAGGACGTGGCAGCGCTGACGGCATTAAAAAGCGACCACATTTCTCTATATATGCTCAATCTGGAGGAAAACAGCCGTTTTTACGCGCAGAAAATACAGCTTCCTGATGATGACCTGCAGGCGAAGCAATACGCTTTTGTTCTTGCCGGGCTTGAGCATGCCGGATACCGGCAGTATGAGATCAGCAATTTCGCCAAACCCGGAAAAGAGTCGCGGCATAATCTTAATTATTGGCAGGGCGGCGAGTACCTCGGGCTTGGTGTCGGCGCGCATTCTTACCGGCAGGGAAAATTGTTCTGGAACGTTTCGCGGTTGAACACATATATGACAAAGATGCGCGGGGAAGGGTTCGCCGTGGACGGGTCCCAGCAGCTGGATGCGCATGGGCGGCTTAAACAAGCGGTGCTGATCGGCCTGCGCATGAACCGCGGCGTGCCGGTAGAATCGGTCGAGCAGGCTTTGCGTTGTTCTTTAAACGAAGAAGAGCGCGAGCGAATAGAACATTTTATCCGCCACGGCTTTTTTATCCGTGAGGACGGCTATTTAAAAGCGACATCGAAGGGAAGACTGGTTTTGGATGAGTTATGTTCCCAATTGAGCTGAACTCAGCTCAATTGGGAACAGTTGAGTTGAGAACAGTTTAACATTTGTAGCAGCCGCAACTGTGTCCGGAATGGGCGCCGTATTGACCGGCAATCATTTCGCTGCGCTCGAAGAGTTTGAGGATCGCGTCCTGGATGACCCCTTTGCAGGGCTGGCGCATCTTGAGGCTGTCGAGTAACACAACCGTCCGGTTGACGCGTTTTTCGATCTCCTCCAGGCTGTACTGCAGGCTGCCGGCTTCCAG
>MHGM01000091.1:9366-9838 GCA_001805565.1 Omnitrophica WOR_2 bacterium RIFCSPHIGHO2_01_FULL_52_10 | reverse complement strand
TGCGGATGTACACCCGCTGGGCGGAAGATAACACCTGCAAGGTCAAGGTGCTGGATGTTCTCGCTGGTGAAGGCGCAGGAATCAAGAACGCGACGTTAAGCATTGAAGGGGACATGGTCTATGGCTATTTAAAGGGTGAAAAAGGCGTTCATCGCCTCGTGCGCATCTCGCCGTTTGACGCGAATAAAAGGCGGCATACTTCGTTCGCTTCCGTGGATGTCATTCCTGAAATTGAAGAAGACATCGCTATCGATATTAACCCAAGTGATTTACGCATTGATATTTTTCGTTCCTCCGGGCCCGGAGGACAGAGCGTCAACACGACCGATTCGGCAGTGCGCATGACGCATTTACCGACGGGCATCGTGGTCCAATGCCAAAACGAACGCTCGCAGCTGCAAAACCGGCAAGTGGCCATGAAAATTTTGCGGGCCAGATTATATGAATTAAAGCGCCGGGAACAGGACGAGCG
>MHGM01000091.1:1651-9346 GCA_001805565.1 Omnitrophica WOR_2 bacterium RIFCSPHIGHO2_01_FULL_52_10 | reverse complement strand
AGAAACAAAAGATCGAATGGGGCAGCCAGATCCGCTCCTACGTCATGCATCCCTACACAATGGTCAAAGACCACCGCACCGACGTCGAGACCGGCAACGTCACCAAAGTGATGGACGGGGATCTGCGGTTGTTTATTGAGGCGTATTTGAAAAGAAAACCAGAAAAGTAGTGGTCAGTGGCCAGTGGCCAGTGGTCAGTGTTCAGATGCTGACCACCGATCACTGATCACTGAACACTGAACACTGAACACTGAACACTGAACACTGAAGTTATGTTTGACTTTCTGATTCGCAAACAAGTCGTCCCCAGTACCCAGCGGTTCATTGATCGGCTGGATCCAAAGGTCGCGGTCCATGTGCCTATGGACCTGCCTTTACCTTCCGTTCAAGTTTTAAAGAAGTTTTCCGCGACCGTTTCCAGGATCAACGCGCTGGAAAGCCAGATGGCTTCTCTGACGCCGGCGCAGCTGCGCGCGAAAACGGATGAATTTCGCTCACGCTATCAGCAGATGATCGCCAAGGAAAAAGAGAACCTGCAACAGCTTGAAGACCTTTATTGGAAGGCCGTCACTGCGGAAGATAAAAATGACCTGCAGAACCAGATCGACGCCGCCCGCAAGGATTTCCGCGCGACCAGAAAGAAAATCCTTGATAGTATTTTGCCGGAAGCCTTTGCCGTGGTGCGCGAGACGGGCAAACGTGTTTTGAACATGCGGCATTTTGACGTTCAGCTTATCGGCGGGATGGTCCTCAACGAAGGTAATATCGCGGAAATGGCGACCGGTGAAGGAAAAACTTTGGTGGCAACGCTCCCCGCGTATTTAAACGCGTTGACCTCTGAAGGCGTCCACGTCGTGACGGTCAATGATTATCTGGCCAGCCGCGACCGCGCCTGGATGGGGCCGATCTACGAATTTTTGGGGCTGACCATCGGGGTCATTGAACATGATATGGCCCCCGCCAGCCGCCAGCAGGCTTACGGCTGTGACATCACTTACGGCACCAACAACGAATTCGGGTTCGATTACCTGCGCGATAACATGGTCATCAGCCGCCGGGACATGGTCCAGCGCGGGCATTATTTCGCTATTGTTGACGAGGTGGACAGTATTTTGATCGATGAGGCGCGCACCCCGCTGATTATCTCCGGCCCCGCGGAGGAATCGACGGATAAATATTACCGGGCCTATGAGATCAGCCGCCAGCTTACCGGAAGGCGCATCGCCGATGAGAGCCAGGAAAAGCTCAGCGCGAAATACCGCGGCGAGGAAGAGGATTTGGCCAAGGGGTTCGATTACGTCGCCGATGAGAAGACAAAAGCGGTCTCGCTTTCCGAGGCCGGCGAGGAAAAAGCGGCCAAGCTTTTCGGCATCGCGAATATCCACGACATGGAGACGATCGAATACCGCCATCATATTCTCCAGGCCCTCAAGGCCAAGGAATTCTTTGCCAAAGACGTCGAATACGTCGTGCGCGACGGTGAGGTCCTCATCGTCGATGAATTTACCGGGCGCCTGATGCCCGGACGCCGCTGGTCCGACGGTCTGCACCAGGCGGTCGAGGCCAAAGAAGGCATCAGAATCGAGCGCGAGAACCAGACGCTGGCGACCATCACCTTCCAGAATTATTTCCGCATGTACGAGAAACTCTCCGGCATGACCGGGACCGCGTACACGGAGGCCAACGAGTTCAAGCAGATCTACAATCTTGACGTGGCGGCCATACCCGCCAACCGCAAGCTGCAGCGCGTCAATCATGCTGATTGCATTTATAAAACGATCAAGGAGAAATTTCATGCTGTCGTCACCGAGATCGAAGAATTCCACAAGCGCGGCCAGCCGGTTTTGGTAGGCACCATCTCCATCGAAAAATCCGAAATGCTCTCGAAAATGCTCAAGCAAAAGGGGATCGCCCATCAGGTCTTGAACGCCAAATATCATGAGCGTGAGGCGCATATCATCGCGCAGGCGGGACGCCACCAGGCCGTGACGATCGCCACCAATATGGCCGGGCGCGGGACGGACATTATGCTCGGCGGTAACGCCGAGCATCTGGCGAAAAGCCTGGCCGAGGAAAAGCTGGAAGATAAAAATGATCACGCGCAGCGGGATGAATTGACGCGCAAGTTCATCGAACAGTTCCGTCAGCAGGTCAGGGAAGAACATGAAAAGGTGGTGGCCGCGGGTGGGCTGCACGTTTTGGGCACCGAGCGTCATGAGTCGCGGCGCATCGATAACCAGCTGCGCGGCCGCCAGGGCCGCCAGGGCGATCCGGGTTCATCGCGGTTTTACGTTTCTCTCGAGGACGATCTGATGCGCCTGTTCGCCTCCGACCGGATCATGGGGATCATGGACAAGCTGGGGATGGAGGAAGGCCAGGTGCTCGAACACCCGTGGCTGACCATGGCCATCGAGAACGCGCAAAAACGGGTGGAGGCGCATAATTTTGAGATCCGCAAACACCTGCTGGAATTCGACGATGTCATGAACCGCCAGCGCGAAGCGATCTATTCGATCCGCCGTTACGTCCTGGAAAGCCATGACGTCAAACACCTGATGCTCGAATCCATCGAGCAGATGGCCGCCGGGGTCGTCGCCACGTATGCCCTCGCCGGGGATCAGGAAGCGGGATTTGATGTGGAAGGGCTGGATCTTTATCTTAAGACGAAATTTCATTTTGATCTGGGCGGGCAGAAAAGCACTCTCGCGGGGATGCCCCAGGAACAGATCCAGGGGTCGATCACGCAGGGTCTTCTGGCGTTGTATGAAACAAAAGAAAAAGATATCGGCGCCGAACAGCTGCGCCAGATGGAGCGGATGCTGTTGTTGCAGACCATCGACGCTAAATGGAAAGATCATCTCTACGCGATGGACCAGTTAAAGGAAGGCATTGGCTTGCGTTCCTTCGCCCAGCGCGATCCCGTTATCGAATATAAACGCGAGGGTTTCGCGATGTTCCAGACGATGTATGATTCGATCCATCAGGAAGTCACGGAGATGATCTTCAAGATTCAACGTGTCGACCCGTCCGCGCGGATGAGGAGCGTCTTTGGATCTGTCCCCCAAAAATTGGTCCATGATGAAATTTCCAGCCTGTCTGCCGGGCAGGTCCTGTCAAAGGCGAAGCCTTATACGGGACAGGCAGGCCTGTCTGCCGCCCGCCTGTCGGCGAGGCAGGGACAGGCAGGTCTTTCGGGACAACGGCCGCCTTCGGCGAGCCTCGCCAGGGGTGGGCCGCCTGTTTCCTCCGCGATGCCCACGGGGCATAACATTCCCGGCGAAGCGCCTCTGCCGCCACCGTCCCCCGCGCCCGTGCGACACACAGAACCAAAGGTCGGGCGCAACGCCCCGTGCCCCTGTGGCAGCGGGAAAAAGTACAAGAAATGTTGCGGCGGTTCGTGACCAAATCAAAAAAGTTTGATAATGTTTAGCGGATAGAGAGAATTGGATAGGATTCCCCTCCCTTCGTGGGAGGGGTTAGGGGAGGGGGATCGACGGCAAACGTTGCTTTTCTCCCCCTCCCTTACCCTCCCCACAAGGGGGAGGGAATTTAATGACAAAATGTATCTCGTCGATGCTCTCGGACCGCTAAACATTATCAAAAGTTTTTCTTGACATATTTACTATTTTATATAAATTAAGTATGCAAGCTAATTTCATATTTATTAGTAAATAATACTAAAAATGAACTCTCAGCCGCTTAATAGAAAATTCGCCAATCCATTCCGTCCAGGTGCAGGCCATATGCCGCCACATTTAGCCGGACGTGAAAAAGAAAAAGAAGAGTTTTTAAGGCTCATCACACAAAGCACAATACTTGAAAATATGGTACTTACCGGATTACGAGGTGTCGGCAAAACGGTCCTACTTGATGAATTTAAACCAATGGCCATTAATCAAGGTTGGTTTTGGGTTGGGACTGATCTTTCAGAGTCAGCCAGTATTAGTGAAGCTAATCTTGCTACACGGGTTCTGGCTGATTTATCTGTTCTGACATCAAATATTATTATAGGTAAAAAGCAGATTCTTCAGATGGGGTTTTCAAATCTTTCTACAGAAGTTGATACCAGAATGGGGTTCGATTTTTTATCCAGTTTATTTAACAGTACTCCGGGATTGATATCGGATAAATTAAAAAATATTTTAGAAACAGTGTGGAGTGCTTTAAAGCAGACAAGCACAAAAGGATTAATTTTCGCTTATGATGAGGCCCAAAATTTATCCGACCAACCCGCGAAAGATCAATATCCTCTTGGGATATTGCTGGATGTTTTTCAATCTATACAAAAAAAGGATATCCCGTTTTTGTTGGTCCTAACAGGTTTACCAACGTTATTTCCTAAACTCGTGGAGTCCAGGACTTTTGCGGAACGGATGTTTAGAGTGGTAGTCCTGAAACGTTTAAATGAAAAAGACAGCAAGGACGCTATATTAAAACCTGTCCAGAGTGCCCAATGTCCGATTAAATTGAGCGATGAATCTGTCAATTTAATTGTGAGGCATTCGGGGGGGTATCCTTATTTTATACAGTTTATCTGCCGGGAAACATATGATGTTTTTCTTTCCAAAATCGCTTCGGGTGAGACGCCCACAGTCCCTGTCAATGAGATCACCCGAAAATTAGATACGGATTTCTTCGCTGGAAGGTGGGCGCGTGTGACTGACCGACAAAAAGAGCTTTTATTCATTATTGCAAAACTTCCCAACAGTGAGGATGAATTCTCTGTCCAAGATGTAGTTGAGAAGTCCAAAGAGATGGTGGAGCATCCATTTAGCCCAAGCCATGTCAACCAAATGCTTAGTTCCTTGAGCGACAACGGGTTAGTATATAAAAATCGCCACGGTAAATACTCCCTAGCTGTTCCTCTTCTTAGTCAGTTTATATTACGACAACACGAACAGCCAGGAAGCGTAATATAGTTTATAAATAATTCGTGCCCGCCACGAATCCCTCGCCTTTATCAAAAGACAGCAATTTGGTCAAATGATCCGCGAGTCGGGGGTTGTTTTTAATTAACAGTATGTCCTTTTAGTCAATGGGCTTGGCAATGAGTACCTGCATTTGAACCTTCGTCAATACAAAGATCTTTCTTTCTCCTCCGGAGAAAGAGGCAGTATTCTGTCGGCGGCATGCCTTATTTTGGCCTTCCCGAAAACCGATATCTGGCCTTTGGCCTGGGTCGGACTTGTCCCTTTGCTGTGCGGTCTGGATGGTCAAACGCCGGCGCGCGCGTTCGCCCGCGCGTATCTGTGCGGCATCCTTTTTTTCGCCGGGACGCTTTACTGGCTGATCCACGTGACGTTGCCGGGGATGATTTTACTGGTCGCGTATCTCGCCGTTTATTTCGGGCTCTTCGGGGTTGGGTATAGTTTTCTTGCCGGATCAAAAACAGTCTGGAGACCCTTCGGGATCGCCGGCCTGTGGACGCTTCTGGAATTTATCCGCGCGCATTTCCTGACCGGGTTCGGCTGGGCCAGCCTCGGGTACTCACAATACAAAAATCTTTTGCTTATTCAAGTCGCGGATCTGACCGGCGTTTACGGAGTGTCATTTCTGGTTGTTCTCGCCAATTTTTTGTTCAAGGAAATATTCGACGGTGTCTGCAAAGATCCGCGCGCGCGATTAAAGTTCGCTCCATCGCTGAACGTTGTTGTTGTGGTATTGGCGCTGGCTTCAGGATATGGGGCGTTACGTTTGGCGGTTGTGCGCCGGGCGCAAAACCAACCCGCGCCGCAGGCCGCGATTGCCGTCGTCCAGGCGAACACCCCGCAGTCGATGAAATGGTATGAACCCGCCTGGCCGGATATCCTGGCGCGTTACCAGATCCTGACCGAGGCGGCCGCGAAAGAAAAACCGGACCTGATCATCTGGCCGGAAACATCTTATCCCGGGATATTATGGGAAGATAAGGAATTATTCGACGAACTGCGGGGTTTCGTCGCGCGTCTGGGTGTCCCGCTCCTGGTCGGGGCGATCGTGGAAGAAGAGGGCCGCTATTATAACACCGCGATCTTGTTGTCAAAAAACGGCGAGGTCCTTCAGCAATATAGAAAGGTCCACCTTGTGCCTTTCGGGGAATACATCCCGCTGCGTCGCCTGTTCCCTTTTCTGGAGCATATTGTCCCCATCGCCGATTTTACCGCCGGAGAGGAATATACGGTTTTTGAAGTGCCCGGAGGGGATGCCGGGAAATCTTTTTCCGTTTTGATCTGTTTTGAGGATACGCTGGGAGGGCTCACGCGGCAATTCGTCCGGCAAGGGGCGGGGCTGTTAGTCAATATGACCAACGACGCCTGGTTTAAGGACACCAAAGAGCCGTTCATGCACGCGCAGGCGTCGGTTTTCCGCGGCGTGGAAAACCGGCGGTCGCTGGTGCGTGCCGCCAACACGGGGGTGAGCTGTTTTATCGACGCCTCCGGGCGCGTGACCAGGGCCGTGGAGGATGAACACGGCAAGAAAACTTATGTGCCGGGCTACGCGGTCGCGAAAGTCCGGTTTGACCGGCAAAAAACTTTTTACACGCGTTACGGGGATGTATTTTTGCTCTTATGCTGGGGATGCCTGTTGGGCGCGTTGAGCCCGAAAGAAAACAAATTTAAGACTTTGCACTTTTTTAGGAACGTTTATAATAAACACAGGAGAAAGGGTCAATGAAATCTAACTCGTTAGGATTACAGATTTTATGGTGGGCGGAAATTGTGGTTGGCGCGCGGGCGCTGCTTTTTCTTATCCCCGTGATGATCAGTAAATGGCAGGTCCGGAGTTTATCCCCTTCGGCTCTGGAAGACTGGTTTTTGTGGGTCGCGATGTTTGTTTCGGTACTTTATTTTTTGATCGGCGTTGTTTCCCTTTTCGGACATAAATTGTGGCGGGTTTTTCACGCGGTGGCGATGGTCATTGTTCTGCTTCTCACCCTTGGATTGTGGAATATCAGCAGCCAGCAACAAGTTTCTTTGCCGCTTTTCTATCTGCTGCCGGCTGTCGGGGCGTTATGTTTGACGGCCGCGGTATATTCAATCAAAGTCAAAATGCAACGGGTGTAAAGGACCGGAGGACAAGTTATGCTTAAGAAAGTTTATGATCTTAAAATTATCGGGACCGGCCTGGCCGTATTGTACGCCACTTCGCTTTTGGTTTTCCTGCGTTTTGCCGGCATCACGGAACTGCCGCTGCGCACGTATATCTATATCGGCATCTTCGGCGTTATGTTCATCGGGGCGATCGCCATCATTTCCCTCAAAGAGTGGGGGCGCCAGTTGATCGTGATCATGAACGCCATCATGTGTGTCGTCCTTTTTTCTAAATATATCCCCAGGATCGATATTGTTCCCCTGGCGTACATTTGCATGAACATCATCGTCTTTTTGTATTTCAGCCAATCGGGCATCCGGATGTATTTTCATGACAAAAAATTCAGGAAATGGTACAGCTTGCTTGTGATCGATGATGATGAGATTTTGATCAAGGCCATCCGCCCGATTTTGATCGCGCACGGCTGTTCGGTCTTGACGGCCGGTACGGGCGAGGAAGGATTGCAGATCGCCATATCCCAGAAGCCTGACATGATCATCCTTGACGTATTTTTGCCGAAAATGAAAGGGAGAGACGTGTGCAAGGCCCTTAAGGCCAACGAGGCCACGAAGAGCATTCCGGTTGTGTTTATGACCGCCAAAGATTCCGATGAGGATATCCAGG
>MHGM01000091.1:0-1602 GCA_001805565.1 Omnitrophica WOR_2 bacterium RIFCSPHIGHO2_01_FULL_52_10 | reverse complement strand
GCGTCTTCCTTCCGGTGGAATTTTCATGAATTTTGAACATTATTTAAAGAGTACGCAACGGGCCATGGCGCGTTATGGCCTGTTTACCTCGGCGTGGATTCTTGACCGCTTGCCGTTGGGGATGGTGGAATTCTTCGCGCGCTGCCTGATCGCGACGGGGTTTCGTTTCACGCTCAAGCAACGGAGAATCGCCCGGGAAAGTCTCGAGATCGCTTTCGGTAAAGAAAAATCTTCCCGGGAGATCGACGAGATTATCCGGCGATGTTTCGAAAATCTGGGCTACGGCATGATCGAGATGCTTTATTTCATGTCGCATCCGCAATGGATCGACCGGATGGTCCGCTGGGAAGGCAAGGAGCACCTGGACAATGCGTTGGCGGGGGGGCATGGGGTTATTGCGGTCACGGCCCATTTTGGCAATTTTCCTTTAATGATGCTTTGTTGCGCGCACCGTGGTTATAAAACCGCCTCCATCATCCGTCCGGCGCGCGATGAAGCGCTGGAGAAATATTTGTTCCGGCGCAGGAGTGAGTGCGGGGTCAACACCGTTTACGCCATTCCCCGTCGGGAATGTGTCAATAACGCCCTTAAATCTTTATCCGGCGGGGAAGTATTGTTCATCCCCCTGGACCAGAATTTTGGCAGTGACGGCGGGGTGTTCGTCGAATTTTTCGGTCAAAAAGCCGCCACCGCCACCGGCCCGGTCGTCTTCGCCCGGCGCTCCAGGGCGCCGATCGTCCCGATGTTCATTATCCGGGGAAAAGACGGCACGCATACCATTATGGTGGAACCGGTCTTTGAGCTTCAGGAACGTGCCAATGAACAAGAGGCGATCGCCGTCAACATCGCCGGCTTAACGAATTTGATCGAGCGGTATATCCGCCGCTACCCGCACGAATGGGGATGGATGCATCGGCGGTGGAAGAGCAAGCCTTCGGAAACAGTTGTAAGTGGTAAGTCGTAAGTAGTAAGTAATAAAGAAAAATTTATTGTTTGAAATTTTTTTGATAATTTTAAAATGATGTTCTAATGCGGGATTTTTTACTTACGACTTATAACTTACGACTTACGACTAAACAGAATGTCTCAAAGCATTCCTAAAAAAGCTGTGTTATTCGCGCTCGGCAGTGCCATACTCGTGCTGGGCATCGCGCTGGTCTTGCGTTTTTGGGCCGATGTGGTGGTATTATTCCGCGCCGGTGTCGGGATGGCCCTGGCATTGACGGGATTGCTGATTTTGTATTCCCTGGGCCGTAAATAGGGAATGTATTGATTCTCGAAAGATTTTACGTATAATAGACGAGCATTTTCGAGAAATCACAGATCAGGAAAGGGGCGTTAACCGATGAGCAAGAAGAGAAAACGCAGGGGAAAATTAAGCTGGCGCTCGAAAAAGGCCAACCACGGGACCAAACCTAACCGGGGATAATAGTTTAGAGGGAGCGATCATGCAGAATTTTCTTCTCATGGTTCCTTTGTCCGCGCTGGCCGCGCTGGGGTTCGCCTTGCTTCTTGCCTTGCGGGTCCTTAAACAGGATGAAGGCTCCGCGCGCATGAAAGAGATCGCCGGCGCGGTGCGTGAGGGCGCCGCAGCGTATCTCC
>MHGM01000090.1:8196-9450 GCA_001805565.1 Omnitrophica WOR_2 bacterium RIFCSPHIGHO2_01_FULL_52_10 | reverse complement strand
TGGCACAATTATGGCTGTCCCCCACGATAATCTTACCATCCCAAAATCCGATTCCTGGCGGATGTTCGATGATATTTCACCGCGCTATGACCTTCTCAACCGTTTGCTGTCCTTCGGGTTAGACGTCTTCTGGCGCAGGCAACTGGTCCGATTCTTGCCTGCGCAACACAATCAAAAACTCCTCGATCTGGCCACCGGCACCGCGGATGTCCTTTTGACGCTGGTGCGTCGTCACAAAAATATTGAATATGCTGTGGGTATCGACCTGGCGGATAAAATGCTTTCCATCGGCCAGGCAAAGATCACGCGCGCGAAGCTTGAGGACAAGATCGCGCTCAACCACGGCGACGCCCGGCAGATCAATTTCAACGCGGACGTTTTCAACGTCGTGACCATGGCCTTTGGCATCCGTAACGTGGAAAACCCTTTACAGGCTTTGCGAGAGATGCGCCGGGTGCTCAAGCCCGAAGGCCGGGCGCTCATCCTGGAATTCTCGCTGCCGCAAAACAAGATTTTGCGCGCCGCGCATCTTTTTTATCTGCGCGCCGTCGTGCCCACAATCGGCGGGCTGGTTTCCGGACACCGGGAAGCGTACCGTTATCTGAACCAGACCATCGAACGCTTTTCGTACGGAGTGGAATTCTGCCGGATGATGACGCAGGCGGGATTTCATAACGTGAGAGCGCATCCCTTGATGGGGGGGATTGCGACGATTTATGTTGGAGAAAAATGATAGTCTTCAGTCATTAGTCGTCAGCTTTCAGTAAAAACCGGCTGTCTGAAGACTGACGACTGAAGACTGATAGCTTATATTATGATCACTCTATTCCGTACCGACCAAATCTACGCCCTAGACCAGATCAAGAACGTGCTGGCTACGCACATCCGTCAGCTGCCGGATAAAGTCTCACCCATCGGCGTGCCGCTGAAAATATTACGCTACGAATTTCCCTGCGAACCCATCGATATCCTCACCTGGCTGCACAACCAGCGCGTGCCCTGCAAAATTTATTGGTCTGACCGGCGCAGGGATAGGTTTTCCCGGCGTTCGACTATTGGTTCAGTCGGGATTCCGACCGAGCGTAAGCGAGCGTCGGAAAAAACCTGTCCCTGCGAAATCGGTGGCATCGGCGTTGCCGATGCCATTGCGGGAAGCGGCTCTGTCGATCACGCTGAAGTCTTCGCGTACATGGAAGACCGGCTCGCGGCGGATAATCCGGACTTGCGTTATTACGGCGGGATGAATTTCCAGGG
>MHGM01000090.1:5260-8165 GCA_001805565.1 Omnitrophica WOR_2 bacterium RIFCSPHIGHO2_01_FULL_52_10 | reverse complement strand
CGGGATGAATTTCCAGGGGGCCGCGAATGACCCGGATTGGCAGAGTTTTGGCAGTTATCAGTTCATCATCCCGCGTTTTGAGCTTTTAAAGGACGTTGACCAAACAATTTTGGCCTTTAATATCGCTTTCAAAGATGTTGACAAGGACAATGTGGCGGCCATCCTCAAGGAGCTTGATGCGATCGATTTTTCGTCCACTACGACCTACCGTCCGCCGCCGAAGGTCCTGCGCCGCGCGGACTTTCCCGACCGGCAGGAGTGGGAGGCCGCGTTCGCGAAAACCAAGGGTGCAAACGGAAGATTCCGTTACGACAAGATTGTGCTGGCACGCAAATCCGTTTTCGATTTCGACGTGTACATCGACCCCAGCGCCCTGCTCAAACACCTCAAAGACAAAACTCCGCAATGTTTTCATTTTTGTTTTCAGACGGATAAGACGACCGCTTTTTTGGGCGCGAGCCCGGAGCGGTTATACAAGCGCAGCGAAGATCGCATCGAAACCGAAGCGGTGGCCGGGACAAGCCCGCGTGGCGCCAATCACGAAGAAGAGGCGGCGTTGGAACAGGAATTGTTGAACTGTTCCAAGAATGCCCTGGAACACCGTTATGTTGTCGATGCTATCCGGGAAGCCTTGGGTGAATTGTGCACTGACGTCCGCACGGACGCGAAGGCGCGCTTGGTCAAGCTTGAAGGCGGGCAGCACCTGGTCACACGCTTGGAAAGCGTGCTGCGTCCCGGGGTCTCTGACAGCGCGATCATCGCGCGTTTGCATCCCACGCCCGCAGTCGCCGGGTGTCCGAAAGATGAAGTGCTTGTCGCTATTCCCGAATTGGAACCCTTCAGCCGGGGCTGGTACGCCGGCCCGGTCGGCTACGTCGGGTATGACCAGAGTGAATTCGCCGTGGCGATCCGTTCGGCGCTGGTCAACCATGACAAACTTTCCCTCTACGCCGGGGCGGGAATTGTGGAAGGCTCAACGGCGGAAGGGGAGTGGAACGAGATCGAGACGAAGATCGGGAATTTTATAGAGGTGTTTAACAAAAGGTAGTAGAAGTTTCCGGATACCCGGGTATCCGGATAACTGGATATCCGGAATGTGAGTAATATGAGAAATTTCAACCTTAACCAGTGCTGGTCCTCCCTCATCATTGAAGAACTCATCCGCAACGGCGTCGAGTATTTCTGCCTCGCGCCGGGATCGCGCTCATCGCCGTTAGCCGTCGCCGTTGCAACGAATCCGCGCGCGAAGAGCTTTGTCCATTTTGACGAACGCGCTCTGGCGTTTCACGCGCTGGGGTACGCCTCGGCCGCGCGCAAGGCCTGCGCGGTCATCACGACCTCGGGCACGGCTGCCGCAAATTTGTTTCCAGCTATCATTGAAGCCTTAAAAAAGAAATTGCCACTCATTATTCTTACCGCAGACCGTCCGCCGGAATTGCGTTATGCCGGTGCCAACCAGACGATCGATCAAGTCAAGATGTTTGGCGAATACGTCCGCTGGCAATTCGACATGCCGTGTCCGACAACTGATATCCCGGCGAATTTTGTTTTGACGACCGTTGACCAGGCGGTTTTCCGCGCCAACGGTGAATTGAAAGGACCAGTCCATTTGAATTGCATGTACCGGGAACCGTTGGCGGGAAGCGGCAAATGGTCTATCCCAGCCGAACTAAAACGCTGGCAGAATTCTCGAAAGACTTACACCTCGTATGTTACAACGGAGAAAAAGCTTGGGGCCGATACGGTCAATGAGATCGCTGGAGAGATCCGCCGCATCAAGCAGGGTATCATTGTGGTTGGCAAGCTTGCGGGATTACGGGAACAAAAAAGCGTTTTGGCCCTGGCCGGGAAACTCAACTGGCCGGTCTTTGCCGATGTCACAAGCGGCTTGCGGCTGGGCAGTGCGCATCCGAATGTAATCCATTATTTTGACCAAATATTAAGCCCGGCACACTCCGGGGGTGTCCTTACGACAAAAATTGATGGGATCCTGCATTTGGGCGGCCGTATCACCTCCAAACGTTGGTATAATTATGTTGAACAAGTGAAACCTGCGCAATATATCATGGCTTTGAATCACCCGCTGCGTAATGATCCCTTGCACGGCGTGACGTTGCGCGTGCAAGCCCGAGTTGATAATTTCTGTGACACGCTGGCCAAAAAGGTAACGAAGGGCGGGGCGAAACCGTTTCTTTCTTCCCTCCAGAAGTTGAATAGAAGGATCGACGGAATCGTTGAAGAATATTTCGGCAAAGAGACGCAGTTAAGCGAAGCGGCCGCGGCGCGGCTGGTGACGCAACACATTCCGGCTGACAACGGTTTATTTTTGGCGAGCAGTCTTCCGATCCGCGAGGTTGATATGTACGCTGATCCTAAAGGCAAAACAGTTGTCGTTGGTGCAAACAGAGGGGCCAGCGGAATTGACGGGACAGTGGCCTCGGCGTGCGGGTTTGCCGTCGGCCTCGGCCGGCCGGCAACACTTTTGATTGGCGACCTGGCGCTGTTGCACGATCTTAATTCATTGGCGATGAGCAAACGATTGCCGCAGCCGGTTGTCATTGTCGTGCTGAACAATGACGGTGGCGGGATTTTCAATTTCCTGCCGATCGCGCGATTCAAGAACGGCTTCGAGAAATTCTTCGGCACCCCGCACGGACTAACCTTCGCCTCGGCCGCGGACATGTTTGATTTGAATTACGCCAATCCCGCCCGCGCGCAAGATTTTGTCCAGGCCTACAAGATCGCCGTGCAAAGCCGGACATCAACGATCATTGAAGTGACCAGCGACCGGAAACAGAACGTGGCGTTAATTAAGGGACTGCAAGAACGAATTCACAAGGTGATAGCTCCGACGTTCCGCTTGCGCGGAAGTCGGAGTCCCGACCGACATCGAAGATGGCGCGTC
>MHGM01000090.1:1028-5220 GCA_001805565.1 Omnitrophica WOR_2 bacterium RIFCSPHIGHO2_01_FULL_52_10 | reverse complement strand
GACAATTGCGTACGCGCGTACGCAATTGTAAATTTCCGCCGGCCGGCGCGAATTGCTGACGCAGGAACAGCGCTTGGCGGTTTGGGGGGTTTGTGATAGACTAACGAAAATTTAATGAGGGAATACGATGACGACCAGAATCAAGGCACAAAACACGATTTCCTGGGCCGCGTGCGGGAAATACACGGATATCCAATACCACAAGGCCGGGGGGATCGCGAAGATCACGATCAGCCGGCCTGAAGTGCGTAATGCTTTTAGGCCGCAGACGGTCAAGGAGATGTCCCGCGCGCTCAATGACGCGCGCGATGATGAGCAGATCGGCGTCATTATCTTAACCGGTGAAGGGAAAGAGGCGTTTTGTTCCGGCGGCGACCAGACGATCCGCGGCGACGCGGGCTACAAGGATGAAAAAGGTATTCACCGGCTGAACGTCCTGGATTTCCAGCGTCAGATGCGCACCTGTCCGAAACCGATCATCGCGATGGTCGCCGGCTACGCCATCGGCGGCGGACACGTGCTTCATCTTTTATGCGATCTGACGATTGCGGCGGATAACGCCATTTTCGGCCAGACCGGCCCCAAAGTGGGTTCTTTTGACGGTGGGTACGGGGCGAGCTACATGGCCCGGATCATCGGACAAAAGAAAGCGCGCGAGATCTGGTATCTGTGCCGCCAATACAACGCCAGGCAAGCTTTGGGAATGGGGTTGGTCAACACAGTTGTCCCGTACGAAAAACTGGAACAGGAAACGGTGCAGTGGTGCCGGGAAATTTTGGCGAATTCGCCGATGGCCATTCGTTGCCTGAAAGCGGCCTTGAACGCTGATTGCGACGGCCAGGCGGGTCTGCAGGAATTGGCCGGGAATGCCACCATGCTTTTTTACATGACGCAGGAAGGGCAGGAGGGACGCGACGCGTTTCTTGAGAAGCGCAAGCCGGATTTTACGAAGTTCCCCAAAAGACCGTAATGAGTCATCCGTCGTCAGTCATCAGTCGTCAGTTTTGTCTGATAGCTGATGTCTGAAGACTGACAGCTACACTATGAATAACTCTTCAATCAAATATTGGCTCCTCGCAATCCGCCCCAAGACCCTTCCCGCTGCGGTCGCTCCGGTTCTAATGGGCACGGCCATGGCTTTTGGCGACGGGATCGAGGATGTCGTAACCGCGCTGGTGTGTTTATTGACCGCACTTTTGCTGCAGATCGGAACCAATCTCGCCAATGATTATTACGATTGCCAAAAAGGAGCGGACACCCTGGAGCGCGTGGGCCCGACGCGCGTGACCCAGGCCGGACTTATTCCGCCGGGCCAGGTGAAGGCGGCGTTCATCGGCGTTTTCGCGCTGGCGGCGTTGGCATCTATCTGCCTTGTAACGCGCGGAGGCTGGCCGATCGCGGCCCTCGCGAGTTTGGCGATTTTGTCAGGGATTTTTTATACGGCGGGCCATTATCCTTTAGGGTATCTCGGCCTCGGCGATATTCTGGTTTTTATTTTCTTCGGACCCGTGGCCGTGGCTGGAACATATTATGTTCAATCGTTGGAACTCAATTCTGCCATCATTTTCGCCGGCTTTGCTCCGGGCTTGATGTCGGTTGCCATTCTCACCGTCAATAATCTGCGTGATATCGACAGCGACCGCAAGTCGGGTAAGAACACCCTTGCCGTGCGTTTCGGCCGCGGCTTCGCGTTATCGGAATATCTCTTCTGCGTCCTGGGCGCCGGTATCGTCCCGGTCTTCATTTATATGTTCATCGAGGACCACTTGCCCTTATTGGCCTGCGTTCTTATCATCCTCGCCGTTGTCCCCACCATCAAAACTGTTTTGACCCGCACAGAAGGTGTCGCGCTCAACGCCGCCCTGGCCGCGACCGCGCGCTTGCTCTTGGCCTACAGCGTTCTTTTTTCGATCGGATGGGTGCTGTGAAGATCGTTTCGTTTCGTGTCTACAAATACGCCATCCCCCTTAACCGGCCCATCGAAGTGCACGGGCTTAAGTTGACCAACCGCGAAGGGCTCATTATCCAGTTGAAATCGGACCGGGACGTCGACGGTTTCGGCGAGGTCGCTCCGCTCGATGGCTGGAGCGAGGAGAGTTTAAACGAGGCCCAGGCGCAAGTCCGCGAGCTCAAGGCGAGTCTGACCGGATGTGAAGTTTTGCCCGGCGCGGAAAAGCTCGAGGGCAAAATGAATTCCTGGTTCGAAGAGATGAACCTGCGGCCTTCGGTCCAATTCGGTATCGAGATGGCGATCTTAAATCTTGTCGCCAGTACTGAAAATACGCCATTATTTCAGTCCATTGCCCACGCGCCTAGCGACCACCGTGATTACACGCGCGTTCACGCGCTTTTAGACGGCACCGCTGACGAGGTCGCGCGTCAGGCGAAAAAATTTAAAGAAGACGGGTTCCTGGACATGAAGCTTAAAGTGCGCGGTTCGGTCGATGAGAGCGCCGACAAGGTGCGGGCGGTCAATGAGGTTTTGCACGGCGAGGTCTTGTTGCATCTGGATGCCAACCAGGCGTGGGAACTCGAAGACGCGGTGCGCTTTGGCCGGGAAATAGAATGCAGCACGGTCGCTTATATCGAAGAACCTCTCAAGCATGTTTTTCAAACCCCCGAATTTTATCAGGAGACCCTGATCCCCGTCGCGCTGGATGAATCCCTGATGAAATTGTCCTTCGAAGAATTCAAAAGCATGGACGGGGTAGATGTCCTTATTTTAAAACCCACCGTTTTGGGCGGACTGGAAAGAGCCTGGCAATATATGCAGCAGGCCAGGGCGCTGGGATTGGCCGCGGTCATCAGCTCGTCTTTTGAATCCGGTTTGGGCATTTTGACCCTGGCGAATCTGGCCAGCTGCACCGTGCGCGACCAGGCGGCGGGTTTGGATACCTTGAAATGGTTCACGCAGGATCTGTTGGAGGAAAACGTGTTGATCCGTCATGGAAAGATCAATATCCGCCAGCGTCCGCCGCGCAGCGAAGACATCAATTTTGAGCTTCTTAAAGAAATTTTATGACCGAGCGTATTACCTGCCCTGTCTTTGAACACGCCGCAAAAAACGGCGGTCAGAGCGCCGTTATCAATAAAGACCGCAGCCTTTCCTGTCAACAGTTAGCAGAATCCGTTGACCTTGCCGCGGAAAAGTTCCAGCGTCTCGGCGTGAAACCCCGCGAGCGCGTCGCCCTTGTGAGTACCAACTCGATCGAATACGTGATCGCGCTTTTCGCGTTGTGGCGTCAGGGCACGGTGGCGTGTCTGTTGAGCACGCGTTTGCCGGAAGAAGGGACGCGCGCGTGCCTTCAAAATATTTCCTGCGCGAGGACCATTGTGCCGGCGGAAATTTGTGTTCCGGGGATCGGAACCGTAGGGACAGGTCGCGACCTGTCCCTACAATATTCATTGGACCACACAGCCAATATCATGTTCACCTCCGGCAGCAGCGGCGATCCGAAAGCGGTCGCGCACAGCTTCGGCAATCACTATTACAACGCCCTGGCCGCCAACGAGCATATTCCGGTGAAGTCTGGCGATCGCTGGCTGTTGTCTTTGCCGTTGTATCACGTGGGCGGGCTCGGTATCCTCTGGCGCACATTCTTGGCAGGCGGGACGATTGTGGTGCCCGAACCTTCGGCAGATCTGGCGGACTCGTTACGCGAGTTTAACATCACGCATGTTTCTCTGGTGCCGACGCAGTTACACCGGCTCTTAAGTGACCCCAAAAATGTTGGCGTGCTGCAAAAAATGAAGGCTATTTTGATCGGGGGCAGTGCGATCCCCGATGCCTTGATCCGCAAGGCCGTCGATGCCCGTTTGCCGGTGCATGTGACCTACGGTTTGACCGAGATGGCCTCGCAGGTCGCCACATCGAAACGTTTAACGAAAGAAGATCCATTGCCCCGTGGCCAGATTTTGCGCTTTGCCCAGGCGCGCATTTCGGGTGATCACGAAATTCTGGTCAAAGGCAAGACGCTTTTTCAGGGATATGTAAAAGGAGAAAGAATCGAACCCTCGCTGGATCAACAGGGATGGTTCCATACTGGCGATTTGGGGTGCTTGAATGAGGATGGGACGCTCACCGTTCTGGGGCGCAAGGACAATATGTTCATCTCCGGCGGCGAAAATATCCAGCCGGAGGAGATCGAGCGGCATTTGTGCCATATCGAGGGAATCGTGCAAGCCGTGGTCG
>MHGM01000090.1:0-1002 GCA_001805565.1 Omnitrophica WOR_2 bacterium RIFCSPHIGHO2_01_FULL_52_10 | reverse complement strand
ATCCAGACCAGAGAAGGGACGCGGGTCTCGCAAAAGGAAATCCAGTCGTTCCTGCGCAACTATCTGCCTTCCTTTAAACTGCCTGACCAGATCTATTCTTGGCCCGCAACCGCGCAGGCCGGAATCAAACCCGACCGTTCCTATTTTCTTCGATTGATCAAAGACTCCTCGTCACTAAAAGCCATTTGACAAACGTAGCACATTCGTTTAAGCTTTAATCTTTACACGACATGAGATTATCACGCAGTTTACGGCGACTACCATGGATGTGTAATGTAGCTCAATGTTACCTTGCCCATTCTTATCTAGAAGTCATCCCAAAACCCTCGGCACAGGCCATAATCCCCAGACACATGCCGGAACCCGAATTAAAGTCGCAGTAAAAACATCTTTCGCATTCCCGAGCCAAAGGTCACTGGTCCATACTAATCTTGAGTGAGCGTGTTAGCGAACGAGAGATTGGTATGGACAACGATGGCGAATTTTGTCACAAAGGTTGATTCGCCGGGATGGTTATCGTTTATCTGGTTGCAGACTTATCATCCTGTCGATGTAACTTTTCGAGTTTCGCGCGCAGGTCCGCGGGGAGAAGGATTTTCTGCTGGGTCGCTTTGCTGACGGCCACATGGACCGTGCGCCCGGTTCCGACGATTTCCTGCTTGGCATTGAGTAAGGTGTAACCGAGCGTAAAGGACGTCTGCCCGACCCGTCCAGCTTTGACCTGCACCTCAAGGACATCCCCGACAAAAAGAGGAGCTTTGTAGTCGGATTCGGCATGGACGATCGGTAAAAAGAAATCCTTGTTGCGGATAAGTTCCGCGAACCCGAACCCGATCCCCTCCAGCAGCGATTCATAGGCGTCGTGGATGATTTTGAACTGGTTGGCGAAGAAGATCACGCCCGCGGCGTCGGTGTCGTGGAGTTTTATTTTGGTTTGGTAGGTAAACATAAAATTTATTATAGCATAAACGCATTTTCACCAATCCTTTTTATTGACAAACA
>MHGM01000089.1:242-5475 GCA_001805565.1 Omnitrophica WOR_2 bacterium RIFCSPHIGHO2_01_FULL_52_10 | reverse complement strand
GGAATTACTGCGTAAACTCGAACCCGAAGCCGGTTCGGCCCTGGTCTGGGAGATCGCGGACGCCCGGCAGACGGACGAAGCGGAAATTTTCGAACAGCGCAAGCGCGTCGAGCTGTTAAAGGCGAAGATCACCAAGAACAAATCCGCCTAGGCCAGGCATCTTTTGAGTGTGGCCGATACGCTGGTCAAAAAAAGCGTTTGGATCATCGTCGGCGATGGCTGGGCCTATGACATCGGGTTCGGCGGCCTGGACCATGTCCTCGCCAGCGGGGCCGACGTCAATATCCTTGTCTTGGATACCGAGGTGTATTCCAACACCGGCGGGCAGATGTCGAAGGCGACTCCCCGGGGGGCCGTGGCCAAATTCGCGGCCGCGGGCAAAAAGCTCGGGAAAAAGGACCTGGCCCGGATGGCGATGACCTATGAGCACGTTTACGTGGCCAACGTGGCCATGGGGGCCAGGGACGAACACACGCTCAAGGCCTTTATCGAGGCCGAGCGCTACGAAGGGCCGTCGCTGATCATCGCCTACAGCCATTGCATCGCCCACGGGATCGATATGACCGCGGGCATGCAGATCCAGAAAGACGCCGTGATGTGCGGCTATTGGCCGCTGTTTCGCTATAACCCGCAGCTTTTTAAGGAAGGGAAAAACCCGCTGGTCCTGGATTCCCCGGACCCGAAGATCCCGTTGAAGGATTACGCGTACAAGGGAAACAGGTTCAAGATGCTGGTCAAAAGCAATCCCGAGGAGGCCAGACGCCTGATCCAGCTCGCCCAGGAAGACGTCTTGCGGCGCTGGCAGACCTACCAGGCCATGGCGCAGGCGGGTTCCGAAGTCCCGGCCGCCGTTGACCAGCCGGCAAAGAGCTGAAGGGATTGAATGTATGGATCTGACAACGACTTATCTGGGCATGAAGCTCAAGAACCCCTTGGTGGCTTCCGCGTCTCCTTTGTCCGAATCCGTCGATAACATCGCCAAACTGGAAGATAAGGGCATCGCCGCCGTGGTGATGCATTCTCTTTTTGAGGAACAGCTTGTCCGGGAGGCGCGGGAATTGAACCGCCATTTGACCGCCGGTACGGAAAGCTACGCGGAAAGCCTGTCCTATTTCCCGGAACCGCCGAATTTCGTCGTGGGGCCCGAAGAATATCTGGACCATGTCCGCAAAGCCAAACGGCGCGTGAAGGTGCCGATCATCGCCAGCCTCAACGGCTGTTCCAGCGGCGGGTGGACGAAATACGCGCGCAACCTCCAGGAGGCCGGGGCCGACGCCCTGGAGTTGAACATTTATTTCCTGGCGGCCAATGCCGATGTGGCCGGCGCCGGCGTCGAGGAAGAATGTCTTCGCATCCTCAAATCCGTGAAGAAACATGTCGGTATCCCCGTGGCCGTGAAGATGAGCCCTTTTTTTAGTTCCGTGGCCAACATGGCCAAACGTTTGGACGAGGCGGGAGCCGACGCCCTGGTCCTGTTCAACCGTTTTTATCAGCCCGACATCGATCTGGAAACCCTCGATGTCGTCCCCAGCATCATTTTGAGCACGCCCCAGGCGATGCGGCTGCCGATGCGCTGGATCGCCATACTGCACGGCCGCCTGAGGGCGGACCTCGCGGCGACCGGCGGTATCCACACCGCCGAGGATGTTTTAAAGATGCTGATGGTGGGGGCCGATGTCACGATGCTGTGTTCTACGCTCTTGCGCAACGGACTGGACCAAATCGGCGTCATCCTCGAGGGGATGGAACGCTGGATGCAAGAGCACGAATATACCTCCGTGCGGCAGATGCAGGGGAGCATGAGCCAGAAATCCTGCGCCGACCCCGCCGCCTTCGAACGGGCCAACTACATGAAGGCCCTGCAGACGTACCGCAAACCTCTTTAAAAAACAGGGGCAGCCTGACCGGCGCCGTGTGAATGATGTCCCCAAAAACCCGCCTTTTAAAGTATCTGATCTTTATCGCGTTCTGGGCGCTGGCAGGTTATTTGGCCTATAACCTCGTCGTGCGCTACCTCTATGAGAACGCCGTCTTAAAGCAGATCATCACGCGGCTTGAGGCGGATTCCCGGGTCGCGGAAGTGTTGGTGACCGGCGTCAATTACCGTGAGGCCGAACAAAAGACCTATACGACGATCAAGTTCCTGGAATATGACAGCCGGGGCAATCCGCTGGCGCCGCAATATTTCACGTTTTCGGGCAACATCATCCAGTTTCAGTCGCTCGTGGTCCGCTTCGATGACATGTTCGTCCGCCAGGCCGACCGTTTGAAGGGGAAAAGCGTTTACCTTTTCTGGAAGGTTTTCATGCTCGACGGCAAAAATACCCGGGAATATCCGATCACCCGGATCAACGAAGTTCCCAAAGGATATCAGCTTGAGGCCGGAGAGAATTCCGTGGAAACGAGATTCTGGGCGAATTTTTGGGAATACGCGCTGGACCCACGCGCGGCCCGATCGGCCGGCATCAAGAGCGCCCAGATTGAGGCGCCGGGGACGATGTTCATCCCCGGGATCCTTTACACGATCAGCATCGAGCATGATGGAGGTTTACGCATCGACGCTTCCCCATTAGCGGGCATTTTGCGCGGTGAAAAGATACCGTAAAAAACGGGGGTTAGAGTGAGTATCAATTGGGAAACGACCACGAAAGAAAAATTCGGCCAGCTGCTTGAAAAGGTCCCGGTTTTTTTGCGGGCGATGGCGCGGGAAAAGGTCGCGAAAAAAGCCGAGGCCATCGTCACCCAGGAAGGCCGGGTGCAAGTCACGGAAAAAGATCTTGTTGACGCTTTTTTCGTGGAAACGCCTTTCGGTTTTCACGGTCCCATGAAAACCGACATGGAAGCGTTGGGGATCGATTACACCAAATACGGCCATGCCAGATAGGAAAGCGGGATTAAAATGATGAAAGCCAGGCAATACGTCATCGATGAGTACGCCGACCATCAGCTCTACAAGGAACTGGCGGCGCGCGAGAAAGACTCCGGGAATAAGGAAGCCCTCAGCAAACTCGCCGAGCACGAGTACGACCATTATCTTTTCTGGAGAAAATTTACGCCCGGTTACCAGCCGGTCTTGAATCCGCTTTTCCTTGCCGGATTTCGATTCATGCGCCGTTTTTGCGGTTTGACTTTTACCATAAAATTCCTGGAGCGTCACGAGCACGCGACGGTCCAGGAGTATAAGAGTGTTCTCGCCGGATTATTCGGCGAGGATAAAGCCCGGCTGGAAAAGATCATCGCTGACGAGAACGAGCATGAGAAATTCTTCATCGGTCAGATCCAGGAAACAGTCATCAAATATATCGGATTTGTCGCGCTGGGGCTGGCGGACGCGATCGTGGAGATCACCGGCGTCCACGCGGGGTTTCTTGGCGTGACCAATTCGACGCTCTTCGCGGGGATCTCGGGGTTGATCGTCGGGATTTCCGCGGCGATCTCCATGGGCTCGGCGGCCTATCTGCAGGCCAAGCAGGACCCTTCCCCCAAAGGAGCCTTCGGCCACCGTTCGGCGTGGAAGTCGGCGGTGATCACCGGTATTTCCTACATTCTTTCCGTGATCATGCTCGCCATACCGTATTTTCTTACGCACAATATGAGCTACGCGTTTATGTTTTCCATCCTGGTGGGGATGACGCTTGTCGCGTTTCTGACCTTTTACAGCGCGGTCGTCTTCGACCGCCGTTTTTGGCGGGAATTCCTGGAAACGGTCGGGCTGATGCTGGCCACCGCCGCGATCACCTTCGTTCTCGGCGCATTTCTCGGGAACGCGTTCGGTCTGCAGCACATTATGAGTTGATCCAACGATCCCGTAAATGACAAAGGAAATATATGAAGTGGTTTAAATGGTTCCCCTGGAGATTCATCGTCCGCAACCTCGCCCGTCAGCAGGGATTCACCGACCCGATCTCCATATTGGCCAGGCTTCAGAATTTTGGCCAGCCCTCCGATGTCCTGGCCCCGAAGGAACTGCTGCGCGAGGGGATGGTCCTTCACGCCCGGGGGTTGATGAACAGCCAGGCCATCCAGCATAACCTGGACTGGATCTGGCCGTTTTGGGTCGAGCGCCAGTTCGATCCAACGGACGACGCCTTTGTCCCGCGCGCGTTCTCGCTCACGCAAATTAACCTGACCCACCGGAACTGGACCGCGGTGGGGATCCCGGACCTTGAGGAATTCCCGATCGTCGATCCGCGCGGGCTGGTCACGCCTTTTTATGACGGCTGGTCCCTCGACGCGTGGATCCTGGACCATTCCCCTGCGGGCCATCCGTTGATCCCTTCACGGTTGCCGGAGATATCCCAACAGCTTTTGTTCAACGATAATCTCGCGATCGTCACCGCTTCCCGGCTGTGGTCTTTATCGCTTGTTTCCAGGGTCGAGGCGGTGGGGACCAAGGAATCTCCCTATTGTCAGATCCGTTATAGCGGTTGCGCCGATCATCCGGCGTGGCTGGCGATCTCTTTAAGGCCGTATAATCCCGAAGGGGTGAGTTTTATCAATGAAATTGAACTTCTCGAAGGGCGCGGGGGCTGGAAGGTCGATCAAGAGGACCTTGTCTATTTCGACAGACCGGCGGACCAGTTTGAATTCTCCTATTACCGGCATGGAGATGTTTACAGCCGCCTGCCCTCCGTCGAAGATAAAAGCAAAGTTTACTGCCAGGTAGGGATGGCGACGGCGGCCGCCCTTTTTAAGCTCCCTCCGGGCAAACCTCTTGAGGTCACGGTACAGGTACCCTTGGACAGGAAGAGACCGCAAAAAATGTCCCCGCCTTTGTCCCCCGCGCCAGCCGCGGATTGGGATCGTTCGCTAAGGAACCATTGCGCGTTAAGAATTCCGGACGAGCATTTTCAATTCCTTTATGAAGCGGCATTAAGGACGTTGATCTTGTTCTCGCCCAAAGATGTCTACCCCGGTCCCTATATCTACCGCCGTTTCTGGTTCCGGGACGCCGCGTTCATTTTGCATGCCATGCTTTGCGCGGGGTTTGCGGAAAGGGTGCGCCGGACGATTAAGGGCTTCCCCGCGCGACAACTGCCTTCAGGGTATTTCCTCTCGCAGGAAGGCGAATGGGATTCCAACGGTGAAGCCCTCTGGACCATGCGCCGGTTTTGTGAAATGACCAACACCCCGCTGTCCAAACACGTATGGGCCGCGGTCGAGAGGGCCGGGTCATGGATCTTGAGAAAGCGGTTGGCCAGAGAGCCTTTTTCTCCTCACGCGGGCCTTTTCC
>MHGM01000089.1:0-235 GCA_001805565.1 Omnitrophica WOR_2 bacterium RIFCSPHIGHO2_01_FULL_52_10 | reverse complement strand
GTTTAGCGCCGAGCACCTGGGGCCGAATGATTATTATTACTGGGATAACTTTTGGGGGATCGCGGGTCTCCAGGCGGCCGCTTATCTGGGAAAAAGGCATGGGAATAAAAGCCGCGCTGAATATTTCGATCAGGAAGCGCGGGGATATTCAGAGTGCGTGGAGCGCAGTTTGGCGCACGCCGACAAGCGTCTGGGGACAAAGGCGATGCCGGCGGCCCCGTACCGCCGGCTGGAT
>MHGM01000088.1:5649-6074 GCA_001805565.1 Omnitrophica WOR_2 bacterium RIFCSPHIGHO2_01_FULL_52_10 | reverse complement strand
GCCACCGGCGACAATGTGGTCGCGATGATGGTCGCGCGGGTGTTGGGTGGAAAGAATTGGATGAAACGGGAGCAGTGAGTTATTCAATCGGTAAACGGTTACGGTGACGAAGCCCGTTTCGTTCAGCGGCAAGGTTAATCGTAAAAAGACGTTACCATAAAACTTAACCGATACGGGCATCCTTACCGTAGCCCCTTTAATCGAGAATGCATAAAACATTTTATCTCATTACCTTAATGCTGGCCGTGACCCCAATGCGGCTTTTTGCCGAGGAAATTCCTGTGGAATTGAGCGCTTTGCCCGGCGATGTCCGTCAGGCCGTCGTGGTGGAAACGACGGGTGAGGCGGCGGCGCGGGTTTCCGGCTGGGAACGCGAGGAGACAGTTTGGAGGCAGGTGATAGAACCTGTCGCTGCGGTGATCGGA